>JALURH010000055.1 GCA_027017025.1 Thermofilaceae archaeon | reverse complement strand
ACATTAAGTACTCTTGCTACCTCTGGTTCACGGCCTATAATTGAATACTCTATATGTCCTTTCTCTATTGGAATTACTAGAAGCAAATTCTTATTTACCCCGGGCACTCTTTTGTTTAATGAAATTTTCTCTAGATTTATTCTTCCAGCGAATTTCGTAAATTCTTCCTCAAGCTTAGAAAGCCTTGAGAGTGGAACACATATACTTGTTTTTTCATCTACATAGAGGTTAGCTCTAACAGCACTAGTAGGTGTTGATTGAACAATTTCGCTATATATTATCTCCAGTCCACTTTTCTCCATAATATATTTGATAAGATCTGTAGGTACATAGTCCAGGAGAAATATGTCTATATCACTATCTGTTGTTACATCACCACGAGCAACGCTACCAATAACGTATCCCTTAATTCTATTTTTCTCCAATTCTTTGAGTATAATTATAGCCTTTTCCCTAAGTTTGTTGAGGAGAAGCCATCTTGAATGCTCATATATAACTACTTTATTGTTTCTTTGTGGTTTCCTTAGTAAAGACATTTTTTCTCACTGATCTAGACAATTCAACAATACGTAGAAGTCTAAGTATGGCATCACTTATTTCAACTATATCGTCGAGACTATTCATTCTAGCTAACATCTCCTTTAAAGTATTGATTTTATTGATTGCTGCATATTCTAGTGATTGAATTATAAAGTTACCTCTTACCTCGAGTTCTTCTTCATCTGTTTCAACGAAAACAAAGCGTTTCTCACACTTAGGACATATTATTTCACCACTCTTTAGACGAAATAGGGGAACATTACATGTTGGACATGACTTATCAAGCATAGAAGCTCCTGATTTAAGGAGTGAAGCCATATACCTTATGAGCTCTCCCTCTCCGCTCATTTTTAATCTATACTTTAAATGCCTGGGATATAATATGGTTAATGAAATAGAGATGACTGAAGATATCACAGTATATGGCAGGAATGTAGGAGAGTTCAAAATACGATGCCCCTACTGTGGAGGAGAGATGGTTGTAAGAGAGGTATATTATATTACACCCGATATAGGAAAGGTTGTGTTGGTTTCTCATCATTGTTCAAAGTGCGGATTTAGGAAAAACGAAATTTTACCTATTGAGAGGAAGGGCCATGTAAGAATTTATTTTAGAGTTGAGACGGAAAAGGATCTCCAAACAAAGATCGTAAGATCTCCTACTGCTAGAATAGAGATACCTGAGTTAGGTCTTGAACTAGAGCCAGGTATTGAAGCGCCTATGTTTATAACGAATATAGAAGGTATCATAGCTAGATTTATTGAAACCTTAGAGAGGATTATTGTATTAGGAGAGGAACGGGAGAAAGCAGAAGAGAAAATGAAAAGTCTTAAATACGTGTTGTTATTTCCGAAGGGTTTCACTATAGTTGTGGATGATCCAGAGGGGCTAAGCCAGATAAAGACAAACGATAAAGGTAAATTATTAATAGAACTTATAGAAGGTGAAACAGAGATGGGGTCTGACTATGGCTAGGAAAAAGTCGAGGAAAAAGAAGAAGGAAAGGGAGAGGGCACCACCTCCATTATCCGCTGCTGGGCTTATGACATTTTTTGAAGAAGAAGTGGGAGGAATAAAGATTAGGCCTGAGATAGTAGTGATATCAGCTTTTTTGATAGCTGTAATAGTTCTAATGGCTCACCTCGGATTATTTTCTCCCTAGCCTAGTACAGTATCAACGAACATTATATCCTTCCTTTATTCCACGGATTATCTCGGAGAGCTTATCATAAATATTATCTGTTTCCTCAATAATCGTCCCTGTTACAATGATATCAGCTCCTGCAGCTGCGGCCTTTTTAGCTTCTACTCGAGTCCTTATTCCTCCACCTACCACCAGGGGAATCGATATTGTTCTTTTAACAAGGGAAATAACTTTTTGAGGTACGGGTTTTCCTCCGGAGCCCCCCTCGAGATAGATAAATTGAAAACCCATGTATTCTGCAGCTAATGCATAAGCAGCAACCACCTCTGGCTTATCTAAAGGTAGAGGACGTGTATAACTAACTATAGATACAGTACCACCCGTGCCCAATATTATGTATCCTAGCGACAAGACTTCAAGTCCATACCTTTTTACTATAAATGCTCCTTGCATTTGCGCACCAGTTATGAAATATGGGTTTTGTGAATTTAGCACTGATAGAAACCATACAGCATCAGCGTACTTACTTAGCGCTGTTGGACTTCCTGGAAATAAAATTACAGGTAGGTTTGTTTTTTCCTTTATCTCTACAACGACGTCGTCTGTCATTTTTTCTGAAACTCCTATACTTCCTCCAACCATTATAGCTGATGTACCAGCTTCTTCTGCCTCTACTGCTATCTTACCGGCCTCTTCGGGAGTAGTTTTTTCTGGATCAATTAATGTCATGTGAATACTTCCTTCATGTTTCAGTTTCTTCAGAATATATTCTCTCACTTTCCCCTTCTTCACCTACAACACCTTCAATTTGAGAAGGTGCTACTATTTCTCCTCTTTCAAATGAATCTAGAAACTTGCTATAATAATCAACCTCTACTAAGTAGGGATTATAATCGAATGTTAAATGTAGACCGCAGACTGAACATTTGACTAGCACTAGTTTATCTTTCTTTCTTATACTAACACTAACGGAGTTATAACCGCAGCTAGGACACTGGAATACCGTAGGTAATTTTCTTTTTGGTTTTAGTACAACCTTCCTTCTCCTTTTTCGCCTACCCATTTAGCCACCTCGATACATTAATCTACTTTAAGAAGTATCATTGTCCGGTCCCTAAATAAATAACCATCTATTGTTATTTCGCGGCCTAAGAGTTGATGTTTAGAATAGTCTATGATCTCCGCTAAAATACTTTCAGGATATTCGCATATATCATGTCTATCTATTCCCAGAAGCCTCTCTATAATCTCTGGATTATTTGATATCCCTAGAATCTGGTCTGTTCCATCATCTACTCTTAGAAGTAAACTTAGGAGTGGTTTTGATAATCTACAGTTAAATTTCAGATCAAGCGATATAAGGGCTCCTTTTGCTAATACGTGTCCTACAGTACCCTTAAGTTTGGTTTTAACTCTCTTTTCTTTTAAAAATCTGTCTTTAGAGGGAGAAGCTACATTTTCTATACTAAAGCATCTATCAAGCCTAAGGTCATTATTTCTTAAAATAACACCCCATATTACTATCTGCTTAAATAACTTATCATAGAACGTCACTAAACTTCTCTCATCAAAAACTATCATTCTAACAAGCTTATTATTAGTGAAAATAAACACTCTTCCTCCCCTTTTAAAAGGTATAATAGCTAAGGGTATTCCTTCAACTATATACTCTCCACTATCGCTATCATCTCTGTAACGAGGTGGAACATATTTTCTCTCCGCCTTGAATTCTAGTGGAAAAAATCTAGAGCTGGATCCACAAAATATTAGATGAGGGGCTTTATCTCTTTGTACCACCTTAAATCCTTGGACAATAATCTGTTTATCTTCTATCTGCAAAAAATAGTCTCTCCAATGTTCTATAGGTATCACTACTTTTACATTACCTAAATTAGGAGACCATCCATAAATACAAATATTTTCTTCTCCTTTAAAGACTCTCGAGACATGAATATTCACTACGTCT
The DNA here is from genome assembly GCA_027017025.1 of Thermofilaceae archaeon. GTDB lineage: Archaea > Thermoproteota > Thermoprotei > Thermofilales > Thermofilaceae > JALURH01. The sequence continues at coordinate 1,844 of JALURH010000055.1, read as the reverse complement.
ACGTCAAATTTCTTGGCTAATTCTTCCAGGCTAGGTAAATATTCTTCCTCTATATTTTCAAGCTTGGATATTTGCGATATATCATTTATCGAAAGTTCTATCTTTCCTCTATATTTTTTAGCTATTCCTTTCTCTATAAGTATGGCATCACCTGGTTTATACTGATTAAAAAATTCTTTAGCAATTCTTCCCCATAGAACTAGGTTTATAACGCCAGAATCATCTCCAACTAAAACTTTCAACACTACTTTTTCTCCACTAAGATATCTCAGATTAGGTACTTTAAGTATTCGTGCTACTATAGTAATACCTCTTAACCCAGGGACTATATCCGCTATTCTAAACTTACCAGAGGTTAAAACTATGTTTTTACGTGGAATAGTGATGCCAAGCTCCTTTGCTACGATCATAGCGGCAGCATCTTCCTCTATTAGACCACCAAGTTCCTCTACTCGTTTCTTTATCATATTGATAACTTCTTCATAGGATAATTCGGGACGGGACTTTAGTATTAAGTCGATTATATACCTAGCACCGGACATCTCTACTACGAAGTATAAGACTAACTACTCATTAATTTATTGACTAGATGAGTACCAAGAAACTAGTTTTAACAAATTGTTATTTGTTTTACGATTAAATACTATAAAAAATAGTCGAGAATTTAAGCAAGCATTTTCATAACTTAAAAGATAATAAGTTTTCCGAAGTAGAAAGAGCTATATATTTAGCGTATATGTATTTTTAAAGAACCGCCTCGAGGTGATTTAGTGACACCAAGCATTACAGGAACTTGGGAGGTTGGCGAGATAAGATTCCCTTTATCTGAAGCACTCCGTATTAGTCTTGAAAATATCAGAAAACGTTTTATACGGGCTGTTATAACCGCTGCCTCCGTGGTCCTCGGTATAGCTTTTCTGGTATCACTATTAGCAATGTCATCTTTCCAACTAGCCATAGGCGGGGAAACTGAGGGTGCTGTATCATACATGTATTGGTTACTCTTTATATCATTATTAGTATGTGGAGTAGGTATAACTAACAGTATGCTAATAGCTGTAGCTGAAAGATACAAAGAGATAGGAACTTATAAGACGCTAGGTGCACTAGATAGACACATCTTGGAGTTATTTCTTCTAGAAGCCATAATAATAGGCGGGGTTGGCGGTCTTGCAGGGTACATTGGCGGTTTAATAGCTTCTCTAATTTATGCATCAATGAACCCAAGCATAGGTATCGGACGAGCATCTGCTGTACTAGCATCCATTAATCCTTCAGTTCCTTTAGGAGCAATATTACCAGTAGGAATAGCTCTGTTCGTACTCAGTATGATCTTAGCTATATTTCTCAGCCTTGCCGCTACATTGTACCCAGCATATTATGCGGCAAAGTTAAATCCCGCTGAAGCGCTTAGATATGAGATTTAGATTTAAAGGTGTATAACATGTCGCTACATTATGAATACACCGTTGAAACCGAAGACTTGGCTAAGTATTACCGGATGGGAAGCTACATAGTGAAGGCTCTCGATGGAGTTAATCTTCGAATAAGACGGGGCGAATACGTATCTATTATGGGTCCAAGTGGTAGTGGCAAAACAACGTTATTCAACATGATAGGAGGGTTAGATAGACCTACTAGGGGGAAGGTTTTCATAGATGAAGTAGATATTAGTAGATTAGATGCATACGAGTTAGCTTGGTTAAGAGCTAGGAAAATTGGTTATATTTTTCAGACGTTTAATCTTATTCCTGTTCTTACTGCTCTTGAGAACGTTATGCTTCCTATGATTTTTGCTGGTGTGCCTCGTGAGGAGCGTGTTAGGCGTGCTAGAGCATTACTTG
>JALURH010000054.1 GCA_027017025.1 Thermofilaceae archaeon | reverse complement strand
AGCTAGAGTAGGTATAACTGATTACGCACAGAAAAAATTAAAAAGTATAATTTATGTTGAGCTTCCACCAAGTGGGAGAATTATAAAAAAAGGCGAGCTCGCGTGTACTGTTGAGTCAGCAAAATCCATTGGGGAAGTTTATTCTCCAGCCTCGGGTAAGATAACTAAAGTTAATAGCGAGCTTGACATGAATCCAGCACTAATAAATGAGGATCCTTACGATAAGGGATGGATATATGAATTAGAACTAAGTAATCCTGAAGAATTTACAGATTTATTGACCGCTGAGAAATACGTCGAAGAATTAAAGAAGGAATCTTAATGATCACTTTTTCTCTCCAATAGTATTTTTATATCTATAGCTATTCCTCCTTTGTTTTCACTATATACGAAGAAGGGATTAATGTCTATATCCGAAATTTCTTCAAAGTCGCTTGCTAGCTTGGAAATCCTTAAGAGTGTATCAACAATCGAATCTATGTCTGTAGGTTTTTCTCCTCTAAATCCTTTAAGAATTGTATAAGCTTTAGTCTCTTTAATCATATCGTACGCTTCCTCAACGCTTAGAGGAGCAACCCTGAATGCTACATCTTTTATCAACTCTACCAATATACCTCCTGAACCAAACATTACCAATGGACCGAAAATAGGATCTCTATGCATTCCTATAATAACCTCTTTACCCTTTTCAACCATTTTTCTCACTATAACTCCTCGAATCTCAGCATCAGGTGCTTTGTTCCTTATGTTAACAACTATTTCATCGTACGCTTTCAATAATTCATCTTTATTTTTGATATTAAGAATTATACCCCCCACATCTGTCTTGTGAATAATTTGAGGAGACTCTATTTCAAGTACCACTGGGTATCCTATTTTTTCTGCAGCTTTTACGGCTTCCTCTTTGCTATTCGTTAGAATCTTCTCTAGTACTGGAATCCCATATGCTGATGCAACACCAGCTGCTTCAGACGGGGTTAAGGAGTACCTACCCTCATTAAGAGCTCTTTTAATGATCTTGTATGCTTGTTTCTTATCCACATTTAGATGTACCATGGTCTGTTTGCTAAGTTTCTCTCTATGTTTCTTATATTTGTATAGTATACCTAAAGCCGAGATAGCTTTTTCAGGCGATTCATAACAAGGCACATTATTTTTCGTAAGCTTTTCACAAGCCTCCATAACTTCTTCACCACCAATGAATGAAGCAACCACTGTTTTCTGGACATCAGTTTCCCTTATAGCTTCAAGAATAGCATCCGCGATATCGTTGGGATCGGTTATAGCTGTGTGACAGTAGAGAACAACTATCGAATGTATACGTGGATCCAATAGTAGTTCTTTCATAGCTCCTTTGTACCATTCTCTCCCAGCCATACCCGTTATATCTATCGGATTAAATGTACTGCCAAATGGAGGCATATGTTTCCTAAGTTTCTCTTTTAGATCCGGAGGTATATCCATAAGTTTTATTCCCCACTCTTCAGCAGCATCAGTAGCCATAACTCCAGCTCCTCCGCCATTGGTAAGTATAACCGTATTCTCTCCTCTCGGTAATTCTGCCTTAGCTAGAGCTAAAGCCCAGTCGAAGAGCTCTATAAATGTAGGTGCTCTTAATACTCCAGCCTGCTTGAATGCGGCATCATATGCTGCGTCAGAGCCAGCAAGAGTGCCGGTATGAGATCTTATAGCCCCAATGGTACGCTCGGCTTTTCCAGCTTTTAAAATTATTATAGGTTTTTTCTTAGAAACTTCTCTTGCAACTTCAATAAATCTTCTTCCTTCAGTTACCCCCTCAAGATAAGCCGATATTACTCTTGTATATGGATCTCTACCGAAAAAATCGATGAAATCTATCTCATTTAAATCGGCTTTATTACCTATACTTACCAAGTCTGATAACCCTATACCTTTAAGACGGGTCCAACCCACCAGGGCTATGGCTAAGGCACCGCTCTGAGTAATAAAAGCTATATTCCCTGGTCTAGGAAGATCCTGGCAGAAACTAGCATTTACTCCCCTAATGGTATCGCATATTCCAACGATATTTGGTCCGAGAATCCTAAAACCATATTTTCTAGCTATCCTTACTAGCTGTAATTCTGCTTCTACATTACCTACCTCCTTAAAGCCACTTGTAATTATAGCAACTGCCTCTACACCTTTCTTCCCAGCCTCCTCTAGGACCTTTGGAACAATTCTGGCAGGAACAACAATTACGACTAGATCTACCTTATCTGGTACTTCGAGAATACTGGAATAGCACCTAAGTCCAAGGATTTCGTAGGCTCTAGGATTTATAGGGTATATTTTCTCCCGCGGGAACCCACTTCTAATTAGATTCCTAACAACTTGGTGTCCTATTTTCTCTGGATCACGTGAAGCACCTATAACAGCTACGCTACTTGGTCTTAGTAGTTTTAGTACCTGATTGTATAAATCATTCATCAAGAGTAATCCCTAGATAGCAACCTAAAACAGTAATATTATCTTTAGCGGTTGATTTTCAATGCTCTTTTCTTTATGAATAGAGCTAGGAAGAGGAATACCACTATTACTAAAAGTAATAAAGGTAATGTATTCTCAAGTTTAATCTTATATATCACCCTTATATCTATTACCTCACCTTTATCAAATAATCCTTCATTATAGGAGGGAAAGCGAGTTAACATAAAGTATAGATAGTTCTTTCCTTCTTCTCTCAGGATTACGAATACTTTCCTGACGGTGGAATCCTTTATTTCAAAACCCTTAATTTCATCTCTAGTAAATGGTACTTTAATTTTTCCAACAATTACACTAGTTTTTTCTAAGGTTTTTATTATAAGTTTATCATTAACTAACTTAAAATCAGCTATTTTATCCTTTGTATTGGATAACTTAATATCAGGGTCACCTATGAGACACGTATATGCAGTAACCCAAGGTTCCTTACCACCTATTTCCTTTATATGAATATTATTAATAAATCTCACAGCTTCTCCTACGGTGTAGCCTGAAAGAAGTAGGGCAATTATTGCCTCAGGGTATCCAGTACTCGTTCCAAGCTCTCCAACGTATTCAACTCTTCTAGCACCTATATAACATATAGCTCCATTGGATACAAAGCTCATAGCTATGCTATCTTTAGGAGAGTATATTTCCTCTATATTACACGTTTCACAGGAAAGAGTCACAACAATTGTGCCGGGCTTTAACTTAGGAACAGTTCTAGCTGTTATCAAGTATGGTCCAGTAGTAGTTTTAGCCATTCCATAGGGATTTCCATGTAGATTAAGGAAAAGAATATCATGGTTACTTATCTCTCGGAGGAAAGTATCTCGTGTCAAGTTATCGTATCTGTCTGTAGAAATTAGTAACGTAGTTTCAATGCCAGCTTGCTCGAGGATATGAGCTATTCTCTCGGTTATAATAGTACTCTCAGCTAGGTTAGCTAGGAGAGCATTATGTGGACTCAGTTTACTGTAAAAATAATATATGTTCCTAGCTATTAATGTTGAGAGGCTTTTGAGGGAAAAAGCTGTTAGTATACCTATATTTTCAGTAAAGTAACTCTGGTTACTTGAAACAATTAACGGTTTATATAGACCTGTAATACCATACTCTCTCAATAACTCAAAGGATATAACATATGTTATTGACAAATTATCTCCCGATACCCTAATTTTTTCAGGACTTTCGACATAAAGAAGTGACGCGTTTTTAGCTATGGAATAAAATGCGGCAAGATAGGCTGTATCATCTCCCTTAAAACATATAACAATTCTTCTATCCTGATAGGGTTGGTATTCAACAATACCTCTTGTATCAAAAACTTCTAAGCCAGAATTGATGAAATAGCTTTTAGCGTAATCAATATCTGGATGTATTACTACAAGCATATTTTTCAGGTAGAGTTGGTAAAGAATCAAGGGATCAATTTTTTCCATCCCAGCCATAACAATTACTCCAGAAAAGCTAATCATATTTTCATTTTCCCTTAATAACTTCACTGCTATCTCAAATGATGAAGTATTTCTTAGGTCAAGTATTCTAGCATTTTCAGGGAGACCATTTTCACTCATCACAGGTATTATTTTATAATTTGACGCCACGGAAAATGATGCAACTGTGATATAGGCCTCAACATTATCAACAAACACTAAGACATAGTCTCTATACGGTTTAGCGGAACAGAATTTAAGAGGGGTTACTGCTAAGATAGCTATTACGGTTACCAATGTGATAGCTCTTATATACTTAACCTGCATAAACATATAGATATGTTTAAAAAGATAACTAAAAAAATATGCCTAGCCTCCTGTTGAAAAACGTTTACACAGATAAAAACATGTTATTATTTTAGTAGAAAAATTGATTATTTAGTGTATAAAGTAAAATATATATTAAATATTTATCCTAGAGAAAATAAAAAATGATATATAGTTTTTGTTTTTCCAAGATTAAGGATTTTTAGCAATTAGCCAGATGACGTTATACAATTCAATAAAATATATAAGAACTGGGGTAAAGAAAACGCTGACAGGGGGAAACCATGGGAGAATCGCAAACAGCGGAAGTAGCTCCCAAGGCCTTTACTCCCAAGGCAATAATCGTTGGTATAATTGGCAGCATTGCTTTGGTTCTGGCGGACTCAATACTTGGTCCTGTAACAGGATTCGTAGCTACTGCTGAAGTCAGTGTAATGACTGTAGTAATTCTAGCTATCATACAAATGTATACTAACATTAGGTTCTCAATTGCAGAATACGTAGCAATATATGCTATGGTTTATGGTGCAGCTGCAACATTCCCAGGATGGTTCTTCTGGGTAGCAGCTATAGCACGTCACTCAGAGACTCCAGGCTGGTGGCCAGATTATGCTAAATTCACACCTGGTTTCCTTAGTGCTCCCAAGGAATTACTAGACCTTGCTATGAAGGGTCAAACAGCACCACCATATGGAGCACTACTACCACAATTCATAATAGGTTTCGTACTAATCTTTGTACTTATCCTAATATCTATATTCGGACTAATGCCACTTAGGAGACAAATAGTAGAAATAGAACGTCTACCATACCCTGCAACCACGGCCGCATTCACCGCAGTTTCTATGGCTGTTGAAAGACCACCAGAAGAGAAGGTTCCAGTACTGGGCAGCAGGAGGAATTGGCTAGTTGTAGGTTTACTATTCGGAATATTAGCAACAATATTCACTGAAGGATACATGGTCTCAACACTATTTCCCGGTGCACCAACCCTGCCTAAATATGTTGGTGACAGACCCGATAAGAGCGGTATACTGTGGGGCCTTCTTCCTGGAGCGGTATTAGGAATAGATATATCTAATGTATTCCCCTGGAGCTTCTTCTTCTATTTCGCACCAATGGATGCATTAATTACAATAGCTATAATAACAATCTTATTTGACTTCGTTGTAACTCCAGGATTAATCAGTGCTGGTATCCTAGATTTCGATCCAGCAATGACTATAGATGACCTATACTTCACTGCATGGTTTGTATCACCCTACAAATATCACCAGCTGGGTGTAGCTCTACTAATCGGTGGTGTTATTGGCGGTTATATCGCAGCCTATAAGTACATTGTTGATACTATGAAAGACAAGAACCCCGAGTACGACTTCCTCTCACCACAAATGCAGTGGATAATGTCATTCGCTACAGTAATAGTACTAACCGCTATAGGCGTAGCCATAGGAGCACCAGTAATACCAGCCTTTGTCTTATCTTTATTCCTGGTATACATATTGCAAATGTGGGGCGTAAGAGGGCTAGGTGAAGTAAACTTACAATATACATGGGATGCGCATGCTTCATCGGTTGTTGGAGAGGCTATGTATTCACTGGGACTTATCGGCACTGCAGAACCCTCTTCAGCTCTGGTAGGATTCACGATGCTTGGCAGACTTTTCACTAGGGGTGATATAGGTGCATCAGCATTCTTCGAGAGCTCAAGGTTTGCGTTCCTCGGAAGAGTAAACACTATCAAAACCATATTAATTGCTATCATTATAGGATTAGTTATTGGCCAATTCGGTGGACAGTTCTTCCAGGCATACCTAAATTACACCTATGGTCTCACACATGAGACCTTTGGATCATTTGTCTGGGGCTTGTGGGTCCTCGCCTTACCAAGAGCTAGGAATTATGTGAGGGGAGGGTTCACATATTATGGTCCAAACCCAGAACAACTAGTTATCTGGCTTATATTAATCGTAATAGGTGCTGCTATCCCAGTTATTAGAGGTAGAGTAGCATTTGCAATACCCTTCAGCGTAATTGTTGCAGGCTTAGCTGTGCTTGAATCAGCGGATGGTAACCTATCATGGGGATACCCAGCTATAGTAATACTTATCATAAAGTGGATAGTAACCAAGCTCGGAGGCACTAAACTTGATGAACAAGTAGCGAGACCATTCTTCGCAGGCGCCGCTGCTGGAGGCCTTCTCGGAGCAGTATTCAGCGGTATAGCAGCAGCGATAAAGGCTCTTGGCTAAAACTAAATTAAAGCTAAAAAGTTACTAATTTTTTAACTTTCTTCAAGTATCTAATTACTATTCTGTTAGAAAATATCTTTCTCCCAACCTTGTTTTTCATGTGTTGGATCATAGCTTTTTGTGTCTGGCACGATTGGGCTCCATTACGGCCCGTTCTTCCCAGACCACCCTACGGGAGTAGGGCTCCCCTCAGGTAATCGGAGTTCATCTAGGATTCATTAGCCTCACTCATTCACCGGCTTCAAGGCACAGATAGAATACATAGCAAGAACGTTTATAAGCCTACACAGCATAAAAAGACACAATCTAATACAAAAAACCATATTTAATGTTCCAGCCATTGTGTTCTAAGGTAAAAGAACATTTAGCGAAGAGTGAGCATAAGTAAAGCATTTATATACATAAGCAAGAGAATTTCTAGTCCTAATCCAGATGGTGTGAAATATGAGTGCCGCTATAGAGCTAGAAGAAGGATTAACTTCACGGACGTTACTGGCTATGCTCTTCTCATCACTAGTAATGATGCCCGCTCTCCTGTGGGTTTACCTATCAACTGGAATAGCTGTGGGAACAATAGCTGCGGCATACGCTACAATGCTAATCTTCGGAGAAATTGCCATGATAATGATGTCCCCCCTTAGGGCAAGCGAACTAGCAACTATTAGGTGGGGTGCATCAATAGCTGCTGGATACGCTGCTGGCTTTATCTTCTCAGTTTATATGAGGAAGAGTCCTATAACCAAACAATTCGGTATAGCAGAAAATATACCTACATGGGTTGTTCCTTTAGAAAACAGCCCGGCTATCGTCAAAAGAATGATTTGGCACCCAGACTGGTTCCTGCCTATAGGTATAGGCTTTGCATCAATGGGTTTATTCTTGGCTGCATCTATTGCTTTATCATTTATTGCGCGTGAACTATTCATTGAAGTCGAGAAACTGCCTTTCCCCACTGGAGCGGTAGCGGCTGAGATAGCGATTTCATTGTCTGGTGGAGCAAGTGATAGATATAAGTTATTCGCCATTTCTACGATGATAACAGCTTTCTACGAGAGTATACGTATACTACTTCCAGCTCTAGGATTAGTCTTATTTGGGAGAGAGACTATTCTTATAAATCCAATACATTTTGATTTCACATTGAATATAGAGCCGTTTATACCGGGGGCAACATTTGGTATAACGACCAACCCCCTAGTAATAGGTCTAGGTTTTATCATACCAGACATAGTAGTAATATGGGATCTTATTACAACTATTGTATCATATTTGATATTGCCTCCATTCCTCATAGGTACTGGAATCTATCCCTACACGCCTGGCAGACCCATGCTCATGCCTGGGACAATATTGGGGGCATGGTATGAGCCTATGTTGAGATTTTGGTTGAGTATTGCTGTAGGAGTACTTGTGGCTACAGCCGTAGTACCCACATTAATAGGGTCTCGCCAGATAGTATCAGCCTTAAAAACGTTTTTCTCCTTGTCTGGGGAAGCAGCAAAGAAGGCTGGAGTACTCTCTGGAAAGGTTAGTCTAATGATGTTTATTGGGGCAATGCTAATTGCATCAATAATAGCCTACATGCTTACACCTCTCGGTATATATTTCTTCTTTGTAATATTGCTTATAAACATAGGATATAGTTTCTTAAACACGATTGTAGGTGCTAGGTCAGCTGGTCTAACTGGCGGACTGTTTACGATTCCATACCTCAATGAAGTTACATTTTGGCTAACTACACCTGTCCCCTCGCCGGATAACAAGCTATCGTACTGGGTATGGTTTAATCCTTTCATAAACCAGGCATTGGAGGGAGCAAACATGTGTATAGGGTATAAGGCTGCGGCCTTAACAAATACAAAACCTATGAGTATAACTAAAGCACATGTATTGGGTGTCATAATGAGCAATTTAGTAGGCCTAGTTGTTGCTGGATTGTTATGGTACGTATATGATGTACCATCTAGATTTATGCCTGCACCTAGCTATCCTGCTGACGCATTACTTAGAAGTTTATTTATAACTAGACAGTTCGGAGTATTTTTCAGAGCAGACTTCATAGTGGGAGGATTTATTGCTTCATCAATTTTAGCTCTATTACCAAGGCTTGTCCCAGCCTTAGCACCTTATACTGGGATAGGGATGCTGTTTGGTATAGTAGCAGGTCTATTAGATATGCCCAGCAACTCATATGGCATATTCATAGGATATTTGTTCAAGAAGTTCCTTGAGAGGAAAATGGGCAAGGAGTGGAGCAGCAAGTATATGATGAGCGTAGCAGCTGGTATCTGGGCTGGATCGAGTATAATAATAAGTCTTGCGACAGCTTTAAGATTCGTTAGAGAGGCTATATCACCAATGGTATATTAGGGGGTGATCTATGTTTAGAAAAGATACTAGAAATCTCATGTCCTCTATTACTGCCATACTTCTGGGAGTGATTATAGTAGTATCATATTACTCGCTGGCCCAACCCTCTACTTTAGAGGGAAATATTCTTAGGTATATTAGAGATATAATTTCCTATGGACCACGGATTAGCGGCTATCCGGAATCCCATAAAGTAGCTAATTATTTAGCAGATAAGCTGAGAGGCTTTGGCTTTAGTGTTAGATTACAGCCATTTAACGTCACCGTACCCATTGATCATGGATCAATACTTGAGATAGGAGGAGAAAAGATAAGAGTCTATGCATTACTTCCAAATCTAATAGAGACATGTTACACCAACAATCTGGAGGGAGAGTTAGTTTGGGTAGATGTAAAGTATGGAGATCTACGAGACTTTGATGGGAAGGTAATAAGGGATAAGATAGTTGTTATGGACTTTAATACTGATTCTGCATGGAGATGGGCTGCTTATCTAGGAGCAAAGGGTGTGATCTTTGTATATGACCCCCAAGAAGAGATAAGCTATAGAGAAGAATTCATTAAGCGTTTCTGGATACCGCTGGATTTCCCACGTGTAGTCATTCTCAAAAGCGATTTCGAGAAGATAAGAGACCTAGTTAACTTAGGTGCTAAAGCTAAGCTAAAAATACGCATGAAGCTTGAAACGCGAGTGGCTTATAATGTAATAGGTTTTCTTAACGTTACGGGAAGTAATGAATACGTACTAGCTGCAGCTTACTATGACACTTGGTCTATAATACCCTCATTAGCCATAGGAGCAGATGATGCACTGAGCGCTGCAACTCTACTTGAAGCTGCTAGGGTATTAGCATCTAGAGGAGTAAAAAGAAACTTGATTATAGCCTTTTTTGCTGGGCATTATCAGGCATTAGCTGGAGCCAGAGAGTTTATATATGCATACCAAGATACCTTAATACCTAAGCTTGGAATGGTCTTGGAGGCACACATTTCTGCATATACTAATCAACTTGGAATATTTTCTAGAGGAAACTTCCACATGTATCACCCTACTAGATACGACAGTTATATCTTGGGGATATCCAAGGACCTTTTTGAGGAATTATCTAGAAAGGGATATAGAGTAGATATTAGGCCTCCAAACGACAGTCCCTACCAGGCGCCGGTGGATAGACCATACTACTTTGAATTCGAACCATTCAAGGTGTTAGAGATAAGAGGATTAGCCATCGCTACTGTATCGTATGGTAAGCCTCGTAAAACGCCGTCAGATACCTATGAGAAATTATTAACATATAGGGATAATATAAGGGATGTTTCAGGCGCGTATATCACAGCGCTAAGCTATATAGTAAATGATTATAGAGGCACCCTGGACTCTACAATCCGTATAAATAGGTTAAGAAACGTGAGGGGTAGGATAGTTGAGTTTAATGAAACCATAGGTAAATATATACCTGTTCCCAATTCAACTGTTGTATTTTACGGAACTGGCAGGGGTACGGGACCAGTATTTCTCTTTAGGCATTTCATAATAGTTAACACGGATGAAAAAGGATATTTCGAGATTCATACACTTGTTCCAAGCGATGTAGCAAACTACTGGGTATGGGCATATAATGATTATCCGCCTGAGGGTCCAGTGAAGTATGGTCCAGACTTCGGGATACGTGCCTTACCACCATTTTTCATAGCATCTCAAAAAGAGCAATGGGCAGAGTTCTCAATATTCAAATCAGGGTCAATCATATTCTTCGATATATTAGATCCAGATTCTGCCTCACCTCTAATTGAATTGGCTGATTTTGAGATCTTGGATAGGGAGACTCAGAATAGGGCAAGGTATGGTGGCTTTGTAACCGAGTGGATAGGTTTCATACCGACACCAGAGATGGTAACTGGTACAATAATGGTATTCACGAATCCACAATTAGCTGAAACGCCTAGATTTGATATTGTGATAGGTTTAGGAGGAACTAGATGGTTTGCAGCAATATTCAATAACGATAGCAGGGGATATACTGTAGGTCCTGAACAATACATTGTCGTACCTTTTTCCGTCATTGAGTCATATAAGGGATTCCGGTCTGTTAACGAGGAACGTTTTAACAATGCTAAGAGAACGGGATTATTTATTGATCCTATTGAGAAAATAATGAAGAAATCTAAGGAGGAGTGGGAAAAGGCTCGGGAAGCTTTAAGTGATAAGAGGTATTATGAGGCTAGGGGTCATGCTCTCCTTGCATGGATGCTTGAAAGGAAAGCCTATATTGCGTTAAGACAACTTATCTTTGATGCATCATATAGTTCAGTATTCTTCATGCTACTAGCACTACCCTTCGCTTATCTCCTAGAAAGATTAATCTTCGAGTTTAGAGATCTTAGAAAAAGGTTTGCAGCATTCCTAGCAATATTCCTAGTCGCAGTCATCTTTATGATATATGAACATCCTGGCTTCACATTAATTGCTAGCTTACCTCTTATAGCTATTGCATTTATAATGATGATTCTAACAATAGTACCACTACTTATAGCATCGAGTCATGCCGGTGAAGCAATTAAGGAACTTAGGGTGAAATTCGTGGGTAAACATTTTGCAGAATTAGACAAGCTAAGTGCAATGGTCCTAGCAACGTCTCTAGGAATAAGAAATCTTAGGAGGAGATGGCTCCGAACAGCTCTACTGGTAATATCGATTTTAATTGCTACGATGGCATTCGTATCCATTATCTCGGTGTTATCAACTAGGTATGTTGCACCCATATCTGTCTATGAAATAGATTATGGTTATGAAGGAATACTTATAAAGCAGAGTGGCTACAGGCCTCTGCCGCCATTACTTGCAGATCAAATAAAAACAATATTCGGGGATGAGGTAAAAAGTGTCACTGAAATAGTATTTTACTATCCTGTATCACCAATCGGGCTTCCACTAGCATTTGATCCCGAAACAGGAGCGCCAGTAACGGTAGCTGGCATACTAGGGCTCTCTCCAGAGGAGTTTAAAATACTTCCTGGACTTAGAGAATCTAAAACATTTAGTTCTATATTTATTCCTGGTAGTAGACCTTTCCTCTCATTGGACGAAAAAACCGTTATAGTACCAAGGCAGGTTGTAGAGAAGCTTGAAGAGGCTGGGCTCAGTGTTTCGATAGGAGATGAGTTGCCTCAGCTCGGTTTGAAGGTAGTAGGGATATTGAACAACACCGAAGTTTATTATAGTATAGTAAAGGATCTTGATGGTCTAGTTGTAATGCCCTTTGCTAGGGAGGCGGAGGCGGGTGGAGGCAGACTAGTTATTAGAGCTGGAAGACCAATGGAGCCGTCAGATGTATTGATAATTCCAGCTAAAGTAGCTAAAGATATGGGTGGTTACGTCTACGCTATTCATATCATTCCAAAGAACCCTGAGAAAATACAAGAGATAGCATATAGAATAGCTGAAATATTCAACTACCAAGTATATTATTCCAGAAAAGCTGGAGAAAAATATATGGTAACTCAAGTATCAGTAGTAACTACACAGGAAGTTACAGGAGGAGAAGCATTATTACCTGAAATTCTCCTATTATTCACTATCCTCAACTCTATCCTAGGAGCTGTATATGAAAGAAGAAAGGAGGTTGGAATATTAAGCGCAGTGGGTCTCTCACCACTTCATGTAGCAGGCATCTTCCTAATGGAGTTCACAATAGTAGCTGTAATAAGTTCATTCCTTGGATACATGGCTGGGATAACAGCACCTAAGATAATCGCAGGCTTAAAGGTAAATGCCGGCTCTCTATGGATAGTATTCTCAATTTTAGCGTCTATAGGAATAACTTTGGCGGCAACAGCCTATCCGGTTAGGTATGCATCAAGACTCGTGACGCCATCATATGAGAGAAAGTGGAGACTCGAAAGCCATGCTGTTAGGAGAGGAGACACTATAGAGGTTAGAATACCTTTCGTTATAAGTAGAGGGGAGATCGATGGAGCACTATCTTATTTGAGAGAATATCTTGAACTATTTAGGGGTGAGGAGGGACCTTTCGCTATAGATGATATGAGATATTATGAGGAACCGGTCGATGAAACTTTGGTAAAAGTCATTGACATGAAGGTTAGAGTAAAGCCATTCGACTGGGGAGTAACTATGAGGAGTAGAATAAGAGTAGCTATTAGAGGAAAAACAAGCACGTGGACCTTAATATTCGATAGGCTTACTGGAACCGAGCACGTGTGGCTTAGAGGAGTTAGACAAATGGCAGATATAATACGTAAACAGCTATTAATGTGGAGGGGATTAAAACCAGAGGAAAGAGCAGAATATGTTAGGAAAGCTAAAGAACTTAGAGATCAGTGAATCACTTAATCTAAAATTTTTCCTCCTAGCTGCATTGTTACTAGCTGTGTTACTCCTTTTTCCTAGTGTACAAAACGCTGCTGGAACTCCGCTGGATACTTTCCCTAAATATATTATAAAGGCTCAGTTAAACGCTGAAAAATTATATGTAAATGGTAGTGTTACAATATTATTTAGGAATAAATGGAACAAAGCTATTGATAAATTATATTTTTACCTATATCCCAATGCTCCAGACTTTAGATTAGCTGGTGGGGAGGCTGGAATAACAAATATATTCGTAAATGGCACACCAACAGAGTATACTAGTGGACTTATAGATGGAACAGTTACGGAGCTCTCTTTGATGAAACCCCTACTTCCTGGGGAAAATATGAATATAACTATATTATTTTGGCTAAAACTTCCGGTAAAACAGGATAGATATGGTTATTATAGTAGACTCTTTGCGCTGGGTAACTGGTATCCAATAATGGCTACCTACGATGATCAGGGTTGGCATTTACTGCCCTATTATAAAGATGGGGAATCCTTCTATTTTGAAGCAGCACTATACGAAGCATATCTTAAGGTTCCAAGCAACTATATCATAGCGGCTACGGGCACACTTAAATCTACTAAGAAGATAGGGATGTGGAAAATCGAGAAATGGGTAACTAATTTACCTGTAAGAGAATTTGCGTGGATGGCTTCAGAAGATTACAATGTTATCAGCAGGGAAGCCTATATTAATGGAAGGAAGATAAGAGTATATTCATACTATTTTGATGGCCATGAACCCTGGGGAGAACTTGCTTTGGACTCCGCTATACGTTCACTAGAGGTCTTTAGTAAATATTTTGGACCATATCCATACTCTGAACTAAGAGTTTGTGAATCTTATGGATGGTTCGGCGGGATGGAATATCCTATGTTAGTTATGATCGTTGAAAGACTATATAGGCCTGGGAGGAACAAGGTATTGGAGATGGTTGTTGCACACGAAGTGGCTCATCAATGGTGGTATAATATAATTGGGAATAATGAGGGAGGAGAACCATTTATGGATGAAGCATTTGCAGAATATAGTGGAATGCTTTATTTTGAATTTGTCTATGGCAAAAAGGAATTTGAGAAACAATTCACTAGGTTTGTGAGAAACCCACTTTACATATATCTAGATAGGAGAGGTAGGGATTATCCTCTGACTCTAGGTGTCTGGGAATTCGAGGAACCGTATGCATATTATGCAAATATTTATGAAAAAGGAGCCTTCGTTTTACATTATCTAAGATGGATAGTTGGTGATGAAAAATTTTTTGAAATATTAAAGGAATTATACAGGAACTATAAATTTAGAATTATTCATATACCAGACTTTATAAATATAACTGAGAATGTTCTAGGCAAAAATATGTCATGGTTCTTTTCACACTGGCTTTACTCCAGTGGAATCCCTTCATTCGATGTTAATGCGAGTGCAGAATATCTAGGAGGGTACTATAAAGTATATATTAGGGTAAAGGATAAGAATGGTATAAATGCTACATACCCTGTTCCAATATCAATAGTAGCGGAAGGGATAAACTTCGAAGAAACCGTATGGATAAAGAATGGATCTGGAGAAATAGAATTAATAGTACCCATACAACCGAAAAATATAGTAATTGATCCCTATGACGTTGTTCCGGGGAAGGATCCAGGCTCTCGGACTATCGAAGTAATTATTTCCTACGATTTTACAGTTGAAATAGTGAGGTTAGTTATCTTGTTATGTTTAGCTACTATAGTGCTTATTAAACGATGATAAAAGCTGGTAAATATGGGAGTTAAGAGAGCTGTAGATATGAATAAATAAATATTAGATATTATATTGATATAAATACTTTGAAATAAATCGGTAGGATTTAGGAGTCTAAGTAAAGAGTAGAAGAAAATGAGTAGCGATAATGACCAGAATACTATTCTACCTTTCTCTAATTCCTCCCTTATTATAGATTTAAGAAGAATAGCAGAGACAAATAC
>JALURH010000053.1 GCA_027017025.1 Thermofilaceae archaeon | reverse complement strand
CGTTAATGTAGATTGGTATTTTAGCGATAAAGAGAGTGAATGTCTGCAATTATTCCTATAGAGCTATCACGCGCGAAAGTTGTAAGCAGGGTTGTCGATAGTTTTTCGTTTAAGTGTCTTGAATATTTTTATTGGTGTTAGAGTTGGGGTGGAGAATAGGCTTGAAAGCCTCTAGGTAGGGGCTGGATGTAAGCATACCTAGGCGGGGTGTAGGGAGCCCCCAACCCCCCAAAAACACTCCCTGTAGAGGAGGATAGAGCTGGAGAACAACTCCACCCACAACTCAACACCAACAAAAACCAACAAATACAGATAGAGCAGAGAACGGTTTTACCATATCCGTTAAACTTCATATATATTGGTTACCCTCTACACTTGTACCTGATGTCAGGGTCATACCTGAAGAGAGAAGATGTAGTTGGTAAAGTAGTAATAGATGGCAACGCTAACTCTATGGGTACTGTAAAGGATATTGCATTTAGCCCCACAGGGGATCTAGCTTTCGTTGTAGAGAAGAAGGATGGTACGGAGGAAATGGTTCCCCTCTCCAAAGTCGATAGAATAGGGGAATATATTGTACTAAAGAAGGAGGCTCCGCCCCCAAGACCAACCACTCCTCCAGGGGCTCCGCCTCCCCCAGGGGCTCCTGCGCCACCTGGAGCCCCACGTCCCCCAGTACCGGGGCCACCTCCTCAGCAAGCGGGTAACGTAATTGTATGCCCAGTATGTGGACACCCTAATCCACCTGATGCCAAATTCTGTCTGAAATGTGGTGCACCACTACCTAAACAGAAGAAAGGTTTTCTAGGCGGTATATTTAAATAGTACCTTTTTTGCTACACACAATTTCTCTAAGTGAAGTAGCTTTATTCAGGTCTACTTTGTCGCCAAGTTGCTCGAATATCTGCTCAGCTCTAACCAGGAGGCTACATGCCTTACTAGGATCATAGTTGGCTATAGCGAAAGAGTAGTAGAGGAGGCATCTACCATAGTGGAATAAATGTGTCTTCTCGAGTATTTTCGATGCTTTCTCAAAGTATGGGATCGCATTAGAAACCATTCCTTTAGCGGTTAAAAGCCTTGCCTTAGCTAGCAGGAACATTCCTCTAACCCAGCTATCCTCCTCTATTTCTTCTATATATTTTCTCTCTATAGTATTCAAGATCCTCTTAGCTTCTTCGAAGTCTCCCCTAGCTAGATAGAATTCGGCTCTATCTACTAATATAGTTGTTTCTCTCTCCCGATCCATCGTTTTTGAAGCAATTTCTAGGGCTAGCTCCGAGTACTTCAGTGCCTCACTGAACCGTCCCTGCTCGTATAATACATATGCTAGATCTGTATATGCTACCATCATATTCTTAATGGATACCGTCTCACTATAGTGATTTAAGCTTTCACGTAGATATTTCTCAGCTAAACCGTAGTCACCTAATACCTCATGGAGAACCCCAAGCCAATGGTTAGCATATGCTCTACTATATGGGTTCTGGGCTCTCTCCAAGTACCCCTTAGCTAGTTTAAGTGCTTTCCTTATCTCCCCCAATTTGTGCAGTAACCAGATAACCTGGTTTAATAGGTACTCATCTACCCAATAGTTCTTCACGATGATAAACTCTGAAGCCTTCCTGGCGTACTCTAAGGCAAGTTCTTTGTTACCCATATACATGTACTTCTCCCCAAGAAGCTGATACGCTTTCATAAGCAAAATATTGTCTTCCTCTTCTCTAGCTATCTTGACTACTGTACCGAGGAGCTGTATGGCTTTCTCCTCTTTCTCCCTAGTAGCTTTGTAGAATAGGAGCCTAGCTTTATCCCTAGGCTTAAGTAAATCAGCTGGTATTTCGTCGAGGAGCTTTATATACAACTTTATGTGAATAGAGGGTATATGGAGCAATTTATCGGAAGTCTCGTCGAGTTTATCTAGTGCTTTCTCATAGTCTCCTCCACGCACCAGGTGATAAAATGCTTTAAAGTGGTCTTCGCTACTCTCCTTATCGGAGTAGTACCTTGCTGCAAGTATATGATACTTCCACAGGCCATTTTTCTCCCTCCTCTCTATAAAACTCCTTATGATATCATGTACATATATTGAGTTATCAACTACCTGGAGTAAACCCTTCCTCTCTAGGGAGGAAATATATATCCTAGCATTCTTGACTCCAGAGACATATGAGATAGCCCCGATAGTTGCGGGTTCAATGAATATGCTAGCCGCTTTAAGTACCTCGTACTCATACTCCGTTAGCTCATTAATAAAGCGTGAAATAATACCGTCGAGCAGGTTATCCTCTACGAGTATCTTAGATGGATCAAGACCTAGCTTAGCGAGTTTAGCTATAGCTATAAGCATCGCTGGGTTCCCACCAGTAGCTCTATAAACCCAGTCAAATAATTCTTCGCGAAATGTGACACCTAACTTGAGGAGTAGCTCCCTCGAGGACTTTTTATCTAGGGCGTATAGAGGCAGCAAAATACCTTTCTCGGGTATAAAGTTTGGTGGGCTACGTGAGAGAACTATTATCTTACTTTTCTTAAGTAGAGGATCAATATGGTAGAGGAAATCGGTGAGATCATCTATAGCAACGTTGTGGAAATCATCTAGTACAACTATACAACCCAGGTTATCTAATCCTCTAGCAGCTTGGAGAGCCTTCGCATTCATCCCGGCATCGCTCTCTAGGGCTTCTAAAAGCTTATTGTAGCCATGTGATGACAAGAAAAGAGCTAGCCTCCTCATAACATCGTCGACTGTTGTCCACTCGCCACACCTATACCATAATGTTTTCCTAACATATTTCTCAGCTAACTTAGCTGCAAGAGCGGTCTTACCTACACCTGCTGGCCCCCAAACCAGGGATACGCCCACTGTTTTCTCTAACGCTCTAAGTTCTCTCCTCCTATCAACGAAGAACTTAGGCATAGGTACTGGGTCAGAAACCCTCTCAACTATTATATTTCTCTCGGCTTTACCATCTATTACCATCTTAACATTCCCGTAGGAGAAATCTAGGGTTAGTTTCCTCACCCTAGTTTTATACATCTTAACGTTCCTATCGCCTATACGGGTCCAGTAGCTCTCAATTAAACCGTATTTCTCAAGCTCCTTGAGGCTCCTGACAACGAATGCCTCGCTCTTCCCCAAGATTGATGCCAGCATCCTCGGGTACTTGGGGCTAGAGCTTAGGAGCGCAAGTATCTGCAGATTTATAGGCTTCGATAATGCACGTATTACATCTATCTTCTCCTCCTGATACATACTAACTATTTATGAGAATTAAATATGTTAAATATAAACTTAGTTATCTAAAAAATTAAGTTAAAAAACTAGTATTTTTCGGTGGGTGCGTAGCCCATAGCATAGCCCCAGTAAATTTCGTCTCTAATAGCCTCGGAGACAACCTTCTTGGTTATAAGTAGTAACCCAAACGCAAGAATAAAGTTTAAGATAGGGAATATTGAGGCAAAGATATTCCAAGCAGCATGTAACGTTATACTCGGCGCTAATCCCACGGAGAGATCCTCACCCGAGATAAACCCTTTCCTAGCTTTCGCTACACCAAGCCACCAACCAGCTAATCCGGTGAATACGCCGTGTCCAAAACCAAAGGCTATACTCCTGAGGAAGAGTAGCCCCCATCCCGCAGCAACCCCTCCTTCACTAACCGTACTGAGGAAATATGAGAAGTTCTCCATAGCTTCAAACCCCATTCCAGCAGCGAACCCGTATACGAATCCATCCATTGGACCATTAAACTCCCTACCATACCTGGTGTGTTTAGCGAGCCAATAAACACCTAGTATCTTTAGAGGCTCTTCAACGAATGGTCCAGAGAGTGCTGGTATACCCGTAAGCTGCTTAAAAATAGGCATACCGATGAAAGAGTTTAGGATGCCGGCTGGGAGCCCAGAGAAGATACCCCAAGCGAAGGCGAAGAAAACAAACCTCAGAGGCTCGGGCTCAAATTTATCGCTTCTATAAATCCAGTATAGGTAGAGCCCTGCGATTACGTACGCTATGAGGAAAGGTAAAGTGAATCTAAGTATATCTGTAATGCCAGATATTAGGTAAAAGAAGAGAGTTAAACCTACACCAATTGCTACAAGCTTCTTTGACTCAGCATAAGGAGCTGGTGGAAGCCTATCATACACTACACTAGTAATATTATATAGTGGCGGCCTAGGAGTAAAAATCATCCTAAAGTTCTCTATTATGCCAGAGAGTATACCACGGGGGTGTGGAGAAGCTGGTGTAGGTACCGCTCCCCGCCTATACTGGTATGATGTTTGTTGACTAAGGTAGCCTAGGATATTAAAACCGCAGTAGGGGCAGAACTGAGAGCCCTTAGGTACCAACCTTTTACAGCTCGGACAATTTATTGTCTCAGACATTGATGTACACGGTAGAGTAATCTAGACAGGGTTAAATCAATTGGGTTTGAACAAAAAAATTCAAGCTAAGCTTTCTCCCCGAATATATCTACTAAACCCCTACCTAGGTAGCTACGCCAGAAACCCCAGCTATGTCCCTCCGGTGCCTCTAGAGTTGATACCTGTGCGCCTTTCTCTTTGAGGAGCCTAGCTATCTTCCTGTTAAATGTTGCTAAGCTATATCCATTAATACCGTCATATACTCCCCACTGGAGATGTACTTTTATAGGTATTTTCTCTAAACTCTCTATTACCTTAAATATATCCCCGTTAATAGGCCTTCCCAGTTCTCTATAGATACTTGGAGGCAAGAACAACCCTGACTGGCATATAGCTTTGCTGGAAAAACTAGGATACTTTGTAGCTATATATAGTGATTGGAGTGCTGCTAAATCAGCACCTATTATACATCTTTCTTCCCCCTTCTCAGCTATTGGGTACTTTTCCTCTAAATACGGTAAGAGTTCTCGCATAATAAATTGTGTATACTTCTCATCTAGGGAGTACTCCTTTTCCCTCTCTACAGGGTCGATAAATACTGCTATGAGGGGCTTTATTTTACCCGTATTTAATAAATTATTCAACACGTTTATAGCCTTACCATAAACTATGTAGTCTGAGCCATCATTAAATATTAGTAGCGGGTACCTAGTAGTTGATTCAAAGAAAGGAGGGATATAGATATGTATCCTCCTTTCTTGATCAAGGATTTCACTATAGATAATTTCCTCCCTTAATTCACCTCTAGGGGTAAATGAGTAGTACCTGATTTCGGGAGATTCCCTGTACCCAGGCATCCTAAGTTCACTATTATAGTCTATTGAACCCCTAAATACTCTAGGATTAAATGGATCTAGTATACTCTTACCATCCACAACGAATCTATACTCTAATCTAGCATTAATGGGGAAATTTTTCTGGAGTACATATATCCCCTTTCCCTCTAGTTCAACCATTTTGTCTCGGTAAAGCCTACCCCAATTATTCCAGTCTCCAACTACTTCTATGCTTAAGTTTTTCTCGCCTACATATATGAATAGGACTTTCTCTCCACATATAATTGGGGTCGAGGATTTTTTCGTAAAGTCTATAATATAATTACTGAGTTC
>JALURH010000052.1 GCA_027017025.1 Thermofilaceae archaeon | reverse complement strand
TACGTTACTGGACCACCAAAACCTGGGTACTTCTCCGAGCTCAGCTTAGAGGACTGGGAGTATGGTGCAAAACTACTCATATTTAGTGCAGTATGGATTACATACTACTCCCTACCCTACTTGAAGAAATCAAGTAATGCGTCTATAGTTTTCTCCACAAGTATAGCTGTCAAGGAGCCTATACCGAATATAGCTTTATCTAACACCCTTAGGGTCTCTATACACGGTCTAGTTAAAACACTTGCTAGAGAGCTTGGCCCCCAGGGAATTAGGGTCAACGCTATTATGCCAGGCTACATACTCACCGATAGAGTTATACAACTAGCTAGGGATAGAGCTAGCCGGGAACAGAAATCCCTCAACGAAGTATTGGAGGAATTTTCCAGAGAGATTCCTGTCGGTAGGATAGGTAAGCCAGAGGACATAGGCTATGCTGTTGCCTTCCTACTTAGTAAATACTCCTCTTACATAAATGGAGCTTCAATACCAGTAGATGGTGGTTTACTAAAATCACTGTTTTAGTAATCTAGATCTATAGTATACGTGTAACTGTACCTAAAATTTATATAAATAAGAGATCCAAAAAATATTTAACTAGGAAAGATACTACCATATGGTAGTATCTATCGTATAAAGGTTTTTATAACTAGATTGAGAGCCTCGTTACGATGACTAGAAAGAAGATAGTATTAGTAGGTGGAGGTTTCGCTGGAGTAGAAGCAGTTATCGAGTATCATAAGGAGAAACTTGAAGATTTAGCGGACATAATATGGATAGATAAAAATGGAAGGTTTGAGTACCTACCAGCCCTACCTGAACTTATCTCGGAAAAAGTCAGTGTGGAGGATGTTACTGGGGATCTAGAAAAATTTGCAGCTAAGTTTGGTGTAGAATTTCACAGAGATACGGTTGAAGAAGTAGACCTAGATGGTAGAACTGTTAAAACAAAAAGTGGGTTAACTCTTGATTACGATTTCCTGATACTAGCTGTAGGCGCAGAACCCACTTTCTTCAACATAAAGGGACGTGAAAATACGTACCCAGCTTATCACCTAGATGATTACCTAAAGATAATAGATGCTCTGAGGGAGTTAGAGCTTAGTAAGAAACCTAGGATAGTGGTGGTTGGAGCAGGGCTTACAGGAGTGGAAGTTGCTGGCGAACTAGTAGATTATGTGAAAAAGAGGAGTGCGGTAGCCGACATATATGTAGTTGAGAAGGTAGGTAAGGCTGTACCGTTCCTAGGAAACGAGAAGGCATCTAAACTTGTGGAGGAGTATCTAAAAAGTAGGGGAGTTAATTTCCTATTCGGGAAGGGTGTTACGGAGATTAAGTTGGATGGAGTAGTCTTAGAGGATGGATACTTCCTTGAGAGCAACATGGTTATATGGACTGCTGGTGTAGCTCCAAACTCTCTAGTTAAAAACCTAAATCTACCCAAAAAGGGTAGAGGGTGGGTTGTAGTGAAACCTACTATACAGGTAGAGGGTTACGAGGAAGTCTATGCTCCAGGTGATATAAACTGTGCCATATTTGATAGCGATGTTGCAATGAAGATGGCTGAAGAAGCTATGCTCCAGGCGAAGGTGGCAATCACCAATATCAAGAGAACTATCGAGGGGAAAACACTGGTAAAACACAGAATTGCTTTCTCAGTTAGATCCCCGAAAAGTCTGATATCTCTAGGCGGTAACCAGGCGGTACTAGTATATGGCCGCAGATTCGCTCATAGGGGGAGGCTCCCATATATAATCAAGAAGATCTACGTAGAAAAGAGGTATATGAGTAGATTTAAAGACTAGCTAGAGAGTGAACTAAGTACATAGATAGATTAGTACAGCTACCAGCCTAGGCTTCAGTAAACAAAACTATATTGCCGTCAGAGACTGCGTATATCTTAAATGTTTTCCCTCCAGACCCACCTATGCCAGGGGCTCCAGAAGGCATACCGGGGAGAGCTATACCATCAATCTTAGGTTTCTCCTCCAAGAGCTTTAGGATAGCTCCAAGCGGTACATGTCCCTCAATAAAGTAGTTCTCTAGAACCATTGTATGGCAGCTCCATAGTTTCCTCGGTATACCCTTCTCCTTCTTCAGCTCCAATACTCCCTCACTCTTTATAGCCTCTACTCTAACGCCGCTCGACTCTAAGTATCTTCTATATTTTTCGCAACACCTACATGAGGGAGAATAATACATAGTTATTGTTATATTCGCTGGAGTAGTCTCCACTACCCCAGTAGACTGGTTTAGTAGCCTGCCTTCCACTAACGTTGTATTTAATTGCTCCGGGAAACTATTTCTTACTCCAGTCGCTACGCTAATATTCTTTCCCGAGTTCCCCCCGATAGGGGTTACAAACAGTGTTGTTAACACACCATAGGCGAAGACTAAGACTATAGTTGCACCCACTACAGCTAACGCAGCTCTCCTAGCTGAAGTCACATGAGTATAGATATCTCCCCGGTATTTAATGGTTGCTAGAAAAACCTAGAGCTAGCCTCAGCGAGTTATAGCTGAGGTATCTTCGTAGGCTAGGTGTACCAATATAAATACTGGATAAATATATTCTCTAATAGGTATGTCCGAGAAAACAGAGTTAATACAGAGGGGCAAAATGCTGGTTAGAAAAAAGAGGAGAATCAAGTTTATAGGCTACATGAAGAAACAGGGGAGAAAAATAAGGTACGTGAGGGTTGAGTAGTGGGTATTAGGGTCAGGGTAAAGATAGTAGCTGGAGGAAAATCCGCTACAACGTCTGCACTAGTTAACTCAGGCTTCGAGAGTATAGAGCCAGACCTCTGCATACCACTTGGACTCGCAAAATTCTTCAGCTTCTGGCCCCCCAGGGAGCTCTACGGCGAGGAAGTAGTTACAGCTGGAGGCGAAACAACTATCTACCTAGTTCCTATCCAAGCAAAAATACAGCTACTAGCTGGGGACGAAGTAATATGTGAAACTCCATGTAGCCTAGTTGTAAAACCACATATAGATGAGGTTTTACTTAGCGACTACCTGATAGATGAGCTAGGTATAGTAGCTATAAGCTATAGGAAAGGGCTCTGGCGACATAGAACAGATGACCCAAGTACTGTGAGGAGGAGCGAAGAACCACAGTACTGGTAGCTAAATATACTACATAGCTGGAGTATTAAGCCAGGCGTAGAGCTACTAGTTTAATCGTGCCACCACTCTACGCAAGTTTTCCCCTCCCTAGATATAAACTTTATAGCTGTATGTTTACCAGCTTTACTAAAGCATCCTTCAATTAGCCCAAAACCGAAGTAGCATAAGGGGTGTTTCCCAGGCTCCCTACCATTAGCCTCAAGGTACTCTGCAAGCCTACAGTTCCTAATAAAGTATCTTCCATCTCCACCAGACACAACTTTCTCCAAGAAACCTAGTCTCTCCAACATATTAATTGCGGCTTCTACAGGATCCCTAATCTCCCCCAAACTCTTCTTTATAAATTCTCTACCAGCTGCTCTCATTATTGCTTGTGCAGCAGATAAACCCGTGAACTCAGCTATACTGTCGCCTATAGCAGCGATAAGTTTTATCCACCTAGAGCTATCCTCCACCAAAACTATCACCTATTTATCAATATATTAGGATATATTGGTATCTATATCCTTTACGGATTTCCCCTAAAACAACGTTACAAAACATGTTATTTGGAGAAAAACACGCTAAACTCGGTTTACTCTAAAAACATGTTAATACACTAGCTGATTTTAGAGAAAATAATAAGGTGAACTAAAACTTACACCCCTAGAAAACTTTGTTAACAAAACTTTAAGCCTAAAACTAGATATATGGTAAATTTATTACTTCTCAGGAACATTAAGCCTCACTAAATACACTATATTCTACTAGACTACTGTCACCAAGCTGAAGTTTTTTGACCTTGACTAATATGATTTTATTTTCATGAATTATAGTAAAATTTATACAAAAGTGATGTAATAATGTATTGGGATAAGCATGCAGGTAGAAAAATTCCTAAAAATATTTGTCCGCAAACTATTAAATAATAAGAAATTAATCCTATTATCGCTCCTCGCAATAATCTTCCTCCTAGAAAACAATATAGTTCCACTAGCTGATGACGACCCAACAAAGGGTAATGACCCAGATCCGGGTCCATTATAAAAATCTTTATTATTTTTTTCTCCAATAATATATATGTTGAATAGATATGGTAAACGAGAAATGTATTGAATTAATCACAGTTTCAAGGAAAGAGTGGAGGGTAATTAATGCTATAATAGATTCCTGGAGTATTAGGGAGATTGCGAGAAAAACAAAGCTCCCCTTCGCTACGGTATATAGGATAGTGAAAAACTTTATCTCAAAGGGAAGAATACGTTTTATACCGGACTATAAGGCTATGGGGCTTCTCCCTACGTATATTATATCGGTGCAAGACGATATAGAGGAGGCTCCAGTTTTCACTAGAGCCGTAAGGAGGATGTGGGGATATAAACCACTACTACTAATCTCTGCTCTACTACCAGAGCCATTCCTAGATAGGTATATTAGGAGCCTTAATCTAGACGTTATTAAGGTTATTAAGGGATATGACTATATCAGGTGGAGACCAGATCTCGGTGGAACACTATACTCCCCTAGTACTAATAGGCTTTTCCCAGTTTTCTCCTCAATTATAGATAACTACAGAGTGTATAGTGAGCCTGTTAAGCGGTGGAGGTTTGAGGGGGAGGCGCCGGATAGGGAGGATTTAATAATTATATGGGGTAGGCTTAAGAACCCGTTTATGGGTGCTAGTGAGGCAGTTAGTCTCGCCCGGAAGGTTGACCCAAGTATACCTCCGTTATCGAAGCAGGTATTGAGTTATCACCTTAAGAGGCATGTTAGAAAGCTCTGGCTATATAATTCTGTAACCCTATACTTGGATGTAGGTATTAACCCAATTAGAGTTTTCTACATAGAGGGTTCTGAGGCACATGTTATTGCTAGGGGGCTTGTATCTTTGCCATCATTCTTTAGTGCAGCAATTGATGAGGATAAGGCTATTGTGGTTGGGCAGCCGCCTAACCATATGTTCCCGAATATCTATAAGATGATATCTTCGATGGATGTGGAGCTACCGCTTGGAGATCTTATACTAGAGCAACAAAACATGGTTGTATACTTTGAGCCTCTCTGGCGTTACGCTAGAGACGGTAAATGGGTTTGGCTGGAGAAGAAGGTGCCGGTAGCGCGGAGCAGGTAGTGTACATGAATACTATATAGAGAGACTATATGTTAGATGATAAGCTAATAATATTACTAGATTTCTCCGAAATAATTTTTAACTTTTACGAATCCATGTCCTACCTTCCCTGAGGTAAGATTTCTTAGCTTTATCCATGAGTTCCCTAATTCTTTCACTAGCTTTGGTAGATATGCCTTCAGCTAGGGCTGATATTGCTAGAGGATTGCCTTTCTCTAACATGTTCTCTAGCTCCCTAAAGGTGTATATGAAGATATCTGTCCTATGGGGCTTGTTTTCAATAATTACCTTAAATCTTTCGAGGGGGTTTAAGTGCTTAAT
>JALURH010000051.1 GCA_027017025.1 Thermofilaceae archaeon | reverse complement strand
GGTTTAATCCATGTTATAAAGGATCCCAGACATAAGTAGAGGATTAGGGGTTCGGCGGCTTTTCCTGAAGGAAGGTATATAGGATTTAGCGAAAATTTTCCTCACTAAGACTTACACCGTGACTAGGGAGAGTATTGTTGAGGAAACTGGTAGGTTAATGAAAACATATATCTGGGTGGGGTTCACGGCATCAAGAGTCAAGGATCTACTGACACTCAATTTTCTCAAGAAGTTTGTCTTGAAGTAGATAGACAAACTGTTAGGTAGTATTCTCTAGGTGGGAATATGCGTGACTATATTTGATCCCCGGTTTATTCAACACTACTTCTATAGCATAGGGGTCTGCTGGATTAAAAACACGCTTAAAACTATTAGCCCGTGGAGAGCTAAAACTACTAGCGCCACATATACTGTTTTCCTCCCGATGATACCTACATCCATGCCTCCGCCGATAAGTAGATTCATAGCTGGATTGAAATACCTAGGTCTCTGAACAATACATTTCAAGAATTTGAACAAATAAGCTGGAGCCTAAACTATTTAGGCTACGTTCAACCTAGGGATGGTGTAGCAGAGATATATAACATATTTATTTTTCCCCAAATCTATAAAGTTAGGATTCTTTAAAGAGTCCCTAGGGTGTAGGGTTCAAGACATGAGGGAAGTTAGGGAAAAACTTGTAGAACAACTCGTAGAGCTAGGGTTAACTCTAAATGAAGCCAAGGTATATGTAGCGCTAATTGAGCTTGGTACAGCAACTCCCTCGGATATAGCTACCCTCTCCGGGGTTCCTGTCTCCAAGATATACTATATTTTGTCAGAACTCGAGAGGAAAGGTATAGCTGAGTCGCAGCAAGGTAAACCTAAGCTCTATAGAGCTATTGAGCCATCTAGAGCCCTCAAAATACTCCTCGAGAAATATATAGAGGCTAGGAAGAAAGCTATGAAGTTATTCAATATGTTGGAGTCTAGGGAGAGGAGGAGGGATGCTAGAAGTATGTGGATTATTAGGGGTAGGAAGAATATATTGAATAGGCTTAGGGTAATCATAAGGAGCTCGAAAATATCTCTCGTCGCGGCATCTACAGACGAGGTTTTATCGCTACTCTCGAGGGACCTCCTAGACGCTATAAATAGGGACGTCAATATCTCAATGGTAATCTATAGGACAATTGATAAAAATACTCGTCTCCTCCTAGATAGGTTCAAGGATAAGGCTGTAGTTAAGGTTAGAGATATGGTGGCCCCCTCTATGTTGATTGCAGACGACAAAGTGGGGATAGCGTATATAATGGAGGCTCTATATAGGGCTAGTGGAGGAGCCGTAGAAACAGCTCTACTAATAGAGGATGAAGAGTTTCTACCAATTTTTAGTAGCTACTTCCGATTCTTCATATGGTACCCAAGTAAACTTATTACTCCACTCGACGAATTCTTATCTCGACCTAGAACCTACTGCGTATATTACCGTGCGGTAGAAGACGCTAAATACCTATTATCTAAAGGCGTTAAGCTAAGGGCACGTGTCGATGGGTGGTATATAGCTGGAGGCGAAAGAAGAAGGGTATCACTTGAAGGAGATATTGTAGACACCTATGAGTCGGAGAGTAGAACCGTGTATAACATTACGTTAGTTACAGATAGTGGTAATAAGCTTCTCCTAGGAGGTAAGAGATGTGTAATAGAGGATGTGGAGACTGAGAAAATAACTTTAATACCTATCTTATAGGATTTTTCATAAAAGCCATATTTTATAAGTTTTGCGTAAAGCTAATAAGTTAGAAAGATTTATCATAGGGTGTAGAAAATTTTCTACCCTGAAAGGGGTAAGTAAAAAGGTGGAAGATGGATGCCTAAGGAATCCATCAAATACATCGTTATTGGCGTTATAATTGGGATAATTATTGGAGCAATAATCGGCTACATTGCTGTACCAAAAACTCCACAACTACCGACGGAATATGAAGAACTATCATCTAAATATGAGAAACTTAAGTCAGACTACGATAAGCTAAAATCAGACTACGAGAGCCTAGAAGCTAAGTACAGTGACCTAGAGAAAAGGCTTGGAGCACTAAGGGATCTCTTAGGTACCTTCCCCGAGGAAGGCGTTATAAAGCTAAAAGCGTGGTGTGGCGGCGCTCCAGCAGAGGGATATAGAGCTAAGAACCTTGAGAGGGCAGTAGACCTACTCAATAGTTTACTGAAGAGCCTAGGACTCAACGTTAAGGTTGAGATAGAGGCTACATTTGAGCACATACCCCGTGATGCAGCTAAATCTAGGCTTATGGCAGCGTGGGAGGCTAAGGAGGCCCCAGACATCGTTATAGACTATGGCTACGGCATGGTAGAGCTAGCCGACATGGGGTGGATAATACCGCTTGACGACTACTACGAGAAATATGCTACGCTCTTCGCAGATGTACCTAAATCAATGTGGGACTTGAAGTATAAGGGACATATCTGGGCTATACCACAGGACGCTGCTATGCATGTATTCTACTTCAGGAAGGATGTCTTGAGGAAGATGGGTTGGAGCGAAGACGAAATCAATGCATTCGCAGCTAAAATCAACTCGGGAGAGATAACGTTTGAGGACATTATGAAGATAGCTAAGGAGGCTATGGATAAGGGCTTAGTGGAGTGGGGTATCTACCACAGGAAGGGGGCTGGAGGTAGCCTATGGATACCGTACTATAGCCTCGGCGGCAGGTTCTATGACCCTGAGACCGGTAAGCTAACGATTAGCAAGAGTAAACTACTGGACTACTTTACGCTCTTCTACAAAATGACGCAGGAATACAAAGTCATGCCTCCGACGATGATAGCTACAGACTGGAGGAAGATACATACAGACTTCGTTAACGGTAGGGTACTTTTCTGGATGGGTGGTAGCTGGCACTGGGGCGAGTGGCAGAGAGTAGAGTACCACGAGGAGCTAGGCAAACTACCTGAGGACTATGAGTGGGAGAACATAGGTTTCTCGCTATATCCAGCCACTAAGGCAGGCGCTAGCCCCGGAGCATTTGTTGGCCCACATAGCTACGTAATACTTAAGCAGAGCAAGTACCCTGAGGTAGCTTTCCTAGTAGCTGCTTTAGCCACACTTCCCGAGTTCGAGGCTGACCACGCTATTGAGGGCGCTAGGCTACCAACACACACCGGCACTAGGGGTGTAGCTAAATTCGTTGAGAAAGGCAGGTTCCAGGTGGAGCTAAGCAAGTTAACAAGCAAGACTTGGCCAGAATTTATACCGCACCCCGAGTGGGGTAAGCTAGTACAGATACTAGTCGAAGCTATAACTAAGGTTGAGATGGGTGAAATCACCCCTGAGCAGGCTGTTGACCTAGTTGTTAGTAGAGTGAAGGCTGAGATAACAGATATAACTATAGCTGACTAAAAATAATATTTTTTATTTTTTACAACCTATTTATTAGGTGTCTAATATGGTTAAGTCTGTTGGATTATTTAATCACTCTGTAGAGAAGAGAACGTGGAAACACTTACTGGCGTACCTATTTCTGTTACCATTTATCATAATGGTTGCGCTTTTCTGGATTAAGCCTCTGATAGATACTGTGTATCTCTCCTTCTGCGAAGTTAAATATACTTTCTCTAACCTCAAGTTTGTTGGATTAAGGAACTATGAGTGGATGTTTACCAGAGACATCTATGTTCCAGACGTATTTATGGTTACAGCAATGTATGTTAGCACAGTTATTATTATAAACGCTTTCTATAGCTTCATCATAGCTTTCGTAACAACCTACTATATTAGGCGGGAAGTCATAGGGATGGCGCTGAGAATGCTGTGGCTAATACCTAGGATACTGCCTACAATAGTCTACGCTATCCTCTGGCTCTGGCTCATAGACCCCAAGATGGGGGTTATAAATATGGTAATGAGGGCTCTAGGCATGGAGCCCCCATTAAGCTGGCTTATCCAGAAGCCCTACTCGTGGATACTTATGATAGTGATCAACGGGCTCGTTGGGGCATCGTGGGGTATGATAATCTACTCAGCTGCTATCAAATCGGTTACACTTGACCTAATTAACGCAGCTAAAGTCGATGGCGCCACGGAGTTCCAGGTCATGAGGTATATCTTTATCCCCCTGCTTAAGTGGCCTATACTATTTGTGACAGCTTGGCAGACCCTAAGCCTCCTATCCTCCTACGGCGAGATTCTAGCTGTCTGGGGCGACTTTGGGACAGCTAGAGCAGGTAACGTAGTTACATGGGCCCTATACTCATACTACAAGGCTTTCTCCATAAACGATTACGGGTATGCCTCAGCCCTAGCTATGATACTAGTAGTTATCGGCATAGTACTTACCGCTATCTACTTCAAAGTCTTCGGATTCAAGCGCCTAGTTCAGCCCTCGAGGGTAGAGGTGTAGACTATGAAAACTGGTAGGCGGGTCCTAAAGGTATTCATAGATGTGTTGATTTATGCTGCAATAACTATACCTCTAGCAGTACCTATACTCGGCTTAGCGTGGATGTTCTCGCAATCATTCAGCGAAAAAGTAATCATAGGTTTAGTGCCGAGCGGCTTCACCCTCAGACACTTCTCCTTCCTCTGGGAGCAAATAAAGTTTGGAACAAAAGTGTACCCAAATATTTGGCCCGTGGTACGCAACAGCCTACTTCTCTGCCTCGTTATGGTGCCGCTAGAGGTGTTTATTAGTGCTTCAGCTGCCTATGCCCTCTCCAGGCTGAGAATCCTAGGGCGCGAAGCCATTATGAACTTCATAGTTTTCCTACACGCCTTCCCCGGCGTATTGATGCTCATAGCCCTCCTATACCTACTTGTACAGATGGGGCTCTACGGCAAAGGTTTCTTCACGCTGGTAGGTGTCGCCCTAGTTAAAGTTGCCCTTAACGTCCCTATGTCCACCTGGATACTCAAGGGTTTCTTCGACGGAGTACCGTGGGAGCTTGAGTGGGCAGCTCTAACAGATGGCTGTACACGCTTCCAGGTCTGGAAGGAAGTACTGCTCCCAGTGATTAGACCCGGGATATCTGCTGTAGCTATATTCTCCTTCATGAGTGGATGGGGAGAATGGTTACTAGCGTACACCTATCTGAGGGACCCTGAATACTATACCCTACCCGTTTTGCTTACAAGCCTGGTCTACGAGTTTAGGTTCGTTGACTGGGGGCTACTAGCAGCTATCAGCTTATTCTATATAATCCCAATACTACTACTATACGCGGTAACCCAGAAAACACTGCTAAGGATACAGCTTGTTGGAGCAGTGAAAGGATAGTATTCAGGGAGTTTCATAATAATATTTAAGATAACTCAAGCCTACCGACGTACAATCCAGTAGAGGCCTCTATAATAGCATAGAATCCCTGCGTAGTCTTCAAGCTTACATTATGTATGCTTTAAAATATTCCTGGAATTGTCTGTTACTCTGGGGGCTGATATTATTATTTTTCACTCCCCTCGTATAATATAAGTGGCATAGTACAAAAGAGAGCCTCTCCTTATCTCTATTAACATTAACCTTTTAAATGTTATCAAGCTAAACAATAGAAACCTTTTTTGTCTAGAGGAATGTCTTATTATAAA
>JALURH010000050.1 GCA_027017025.1 Thermofilaceae archaeon | reverse complement strand
ACTATGTCCTAAAGTATCTACAGGCATATGTTGTTAGTACAGTTGTTCTCCTAGAGCCAATAATAGCTTCACTACTCGGCTACATTATTTTCGGCGAGGTACTATTTGCTACGACATTCATAGGGGCCACACTAGTTATTACTGGAATATACATAACTACTAGATATCGGGGTAAGGAGCCTTAACCAATATTTTCCTGTACTCGATTAGCCTATTTTATGTAGAGTAAGGCTATATATGTTCGTAGAGTAATATGATTAATGACCGAGATATCAGGTAATACTTATCTAACGCTAAATGGTAAGAGAACATTTTTCCTAGGTGTTAACTACTGGTCTAGGGAAGGTAATATTCTTATGTGGAGGCGATGGAACATAGATAACATAAGGGATGATATGGAGAAGCTGAGAGACGCTGGCTTGAACTCTATTAGAGCCTTTATTCTAGCCGAGGATTTCGCGTTACCTGATGGAACCGTTAAGCGGGAATATTTAGATAGGTTAAGACTTTTCCTCGACGAAGCAAATAGGTATGGGATAAATGTATTCCTCACGTTGCTAGTTGGCCATATGTCTGGTAAAAACTGGCCTTTCCCCTGGGATCCAGATAACAAGATCTATACCGTAGAGGCTCTAGAGAGAACACGAAGATTTATCACAACTATTGTCAGGAACTTTAAGGATCATCCAGCAATTGCTGGATGGATTCTCACAAACGAGATAACAAATGTTAGGGTGCCTCCGGGTAATGTGGAATTCGAGCTATGGCTTAGAGACCTTGTTAACACAGTTAAGTCGGTAGATGGTAGGCGTGTTATCTCGTTGGGGGACGGTACAGTACCCTATAAACCGGCGGTACGTCCAGAGATCGTTGGTAAATATGTTGATTTCCTCTCTCCACATATCTATTTATACGATAATAACCCAGTTAGGCATACATTAACCTACATGGCTATTATAGAGTACTGTTTATCGCTGGGGAAGCCAACATTGCTTGAAGAATTTGGTTTTCCAACAAACCTCTTCACCGAGGAGACGCATGCTGGCTTCATAGAAGTGGTTCTCGTAGGTTCTTTAGCGCTAGGTGCTAGCGGAGCATTTATATGGTGTGGATTTGATTTCCCTGGGGAGGAGGATCAACCCTATCTCTGGGAGCCGCATGAACTAGCTTTTGGCATATATAGGAGTGATGGCTCACCGAAGAAAGCTGTAGAGGCTATAAAGAGGTTTAGGGAGCTACTAGATATACTTGACCTCAGGTCATATACTCTACCTAACAGGGAGGCTAAAATAGTTGTACCAGCAACACTCTACGGGGATCTACCATTTACCTTCGAAAATAGATGGGATCTCTTCAAAGCCTTGGCACAATCGTATACCTTGGCTAAGATGGCTTCCCTAAATGTCACGTTTACGAGGGAGGAAGATGTCTCCAGGGGGAAGTTATTCATTGTACCTAGTGTGCCTAGGCTTCAGACAAGGACGTGGCGTATACTTTTGAGGTATGTTGAGGAAGGAGCTACACTTTACTATTCCCACGCTAGGTATCTAAATCATCCACATGTATCTTCGTGCCACATATGGGAGGAGCTTTTCGGCGTGAAACCTGACTTAAAAGCTGGGATGAGAGGTAAGGTATGTGAAACCTTGGAGATTGGTTTACGGGGCTATAACATTAAGATTCCTGTAGCGAGAAACGATGTTGGAACAACGGGCTTCGCTGAGGTCGATGCATCACCTAAATGTAGGATTGGTGAGGAGAAAATAATGTTTGAAGCAAAGAGAGGTGAGGGGAGGGTTATTCTTCTCAGCTATCCGATTGAACTCTACCTATCAAGTAGTGTGAGTGAATTAAACGCCTATAGGCTGTATGAATACCTAGCGGATATCAGCGGTATTAAAGTTGTCTATAAGCCTGGGAGACCTGTAGTACAGGTAGAGTATTGGCTGAAGAGGGATCAGCCCAAGATACTTTTCTTAATTAACCACTCCTACGAATATGTTGAAACAACTTTATATGGTGAGAAGATTTGGGGTAGGAGCGAAGTTAGGGGAAACAAGGTATTGTTATCACCTAAATCTGCATCTGTCTTCGAGATATAGTCATAAAATATTTTACCTAAGTTTTTGCAGTAACTATTATGTACCAGGAAATTATATTAACAACAACCCCCTACGTTCCAGGATATAGGGTCACTCAGGTACTAGGAGTAGTTTTTGGGATGAGTATTAGGACTAGGGGGCTTGGAGGGAAGATAATAGCGGGTTTAGAGGCTCTAGCTGGAGGTAGGGGGGAAGCATACCTGAAAGAGTTGCGTAAAGCTAGAGGAGAAGCTATTGCGGATCTTATCCAGCAAGCGAGGAGCATGGGGGCAGATGCGGTGATAAGTATAGATTTCGAGACAGCAGAAATACTTGAGGGATTTATTGTTGTAACCGCGACAGGTACGGCGGTAAAACTCGAGAAAGAATAGCTAGGATCCCTACCTCCTTTGAGGAATTTTCGCCATATAATATAACTAGAGGAGAAACGGGAGTGAGGGCAATATATGTTTAATCGAATGTTATTTGAGGAAATCTAGTTATATTTTCAATAGGTATGTATTTACACCTAAAATCGTAACTGGGAATATTAAGAAAGATAGGTTTATTGACGTAAAAGAGGAGTAATAATATATCTATTTTTTATTGAGAATAGGTTGAGTTGCATGAGCTGTAATCTGCATAATAAATGTCGAGATAGATACAGATTCAGGGCATGTATTCTTTTAGGAGACTATTTCCCAGAGGATTTCTTTATCTACACTATTTAGAAAGTATTGTGTGAATAACATGTACAGGAAGTTTTTCTTCAATAAATACCTGGCTTCTATCTATGCTTTATCTACACTTTATGCTTTTGCATATGATACGGCTAGTTTACTCATACCCTTCTGCCTCCTAGACAAAGGTTACTCATTACGAGAAATAGGTGCACTTATAGCATTCTCGAACATCATTATGCCAGCTGTACCACTTATAACTGGATATATGTTTGATAGAGTTTCAAGGGGGAAGCTTTTCATAGCAATATTAGTGGTGCATTTCCCGGCATTAGCGACTCTTGTAGTTTCACGGAATACTGTGGGCATAGTAGCGTCGCTAACCGCCTTCAATGTAGTATCCTCAATGTACTCGACAGTGATAATACCTCTTCTCGCCGATTACGCTCCCGAAGAAAGTGCTTCAAAAATTCTCGGGTTGCATGGTTTCTTCATAAGCCTAGGTGGTATCATAGCTTATATGTCGGGAGGATACATTGCTTCGAGTTGGGGGAGTGCTACAGCCATACTAGTTGCTGCACCTTTTTTCCTAGTAGCGGGGCTACCAGCCCTCTCTCTGGTGGGACATGGAGCCTTCAAAAAACACTTTAGAGAGGAGGTGACTGTGAAGAAGAGGTACGTGTTTTCATCTTGGTTTCTTTACTTCTTTATGTCAGGACTAGCGACCTTTACTGTAGGCTCACTTCTCCAAGTATATATTAAGATGAGATATGAAGTCTCCATTATGGAGGTAGGATTTATCTATACTCTTGGAAGACTACTCTTCTTTCTGAAACCAGTTATAGGCTATATAGGCGATAAAATAAGGCAATTAACTACAGTCATTCTGCTTCAAATAATCACGGCTTCGCTTTACATATTCATACCCTTCGTTAATTTTACGGAGTTCATAGCGGTTCTCCTTATACTCTACCTAGTAGGGATGTGTTATGACATAATTTTCAAAGCCCTGCTGATAAGAATTATTCCAAGAAAAATGCTGGGAACTATATATGGTGGCAGGGGAGCTGCTTTCGAGCTATCAATGATAATAGCAC
The DNA here is from genome assembly GCA_027017025.1 of Thermofilaceae archaeon. Lineage (GTDB taxonomy): Archaea > Thermoproteota > Thermoprotei > Thermofilales > Thermofilaceae > JALURH01. Next base: position 1,735 of record JALURH010000050.1, on the reverse strand, counting down.
CTGCACTCGCAGGCTTCGCACTAGAATATAATCCCGCCTTAATGTTCTTGTCCGCCTCCTTGCTAACAATAACACAGATACCAGTGCTAATTGTAGCTTCAAGAAACGTTTATAGAGAAAACTTGAGTTAGTTTAGAATCTCACGAGATTAAGCCTATGTTTTAAGCCTTCACTAGCTCTAATGAGCAGAAATAATTTACCCATAAATCCCTTTTTTGACCTCCTCACCAATTTTCTCAGCCTCTTCAGGCTGTAATATTAGGTTGTGTCTTTTTGTATTATTTTGTGTTTTTTATGTTTCTAGGGTTATTGGGTGTATGCTATAGGGTTTTGTAACTAGGGTTGTAGTGGGTGAGCTCGATGAGTTAGGCTAGAAAGAATATAGAATAAATCACTCCCCGCTGAAGAGAGTATAGCTCCCACAAGCCCGGGGGGAGAAAAGGGGATAAAGAGCCATAATACCCAGCCACGCCAGACACAACCCAACACAGCTTAATACACGAAAACAAAGTTAGGGCAAACGGTAGAATAAATAATATATCGTCTAAGGCTTTATGTGTTGCATTCGCTGGAGACTGGACATAACTCTCTGAGTGGGAGTTTAGGAAGTTTGAGAGGTCTCTCAAGTGATAGATATATTTTCACCCATTTTCATTAGATATTTTCTCACAACTTATATATAGTTGAGAAATATTATATCTTAAGCTTTATATATAGTTGAGAAATTATATTTCTCAATGGCTTCAAGTCTTCTAGAGAAACTAAATCCATGGTGGCAGGGTAGAGAGGATCCGCACGTAAAAAGGTGGGAGACCCAAGACTATAAGTGGGTACCTGAGTGGATAAATAAGCTCTCGATAAAACCGTTTTCTCTTAACTTTATACTAGGTCCAAGGCTAGTTGGAAAAACAACAGGCGTAAAACTTTTCATAAGAGAGCTTCTGAAATATCTCGAGCCTGAGAGGATATTATATGTAAGCTGTGAAATTTTCCCGAACTATACGTTTTTAGCGGAAACTTTAGTCGAGTATATAGAGGAAGTAGGTGGAGATAAAACAGTATACGTGTTTTTAGACGAGGCTACTACGCTTAGAGAATGGTGGAAAGCTGTAAAGCCGTTAATGGATGCAGGTTTGATGGAGAATACTGTTATAACGATTACTGGGTCAAGTGCTCTTAAAATACAACGTGATGTGGAGCTTTTTCCGGGGAGAAGAGGATATGGGACAACTATCGAGGTTTTGCCACTGAGCTTCCCCGAATACATAAAGCTACACAAAATTAGTAGACCAAAACTCTATCCACGAGAAATCAGGGAGCTTTTCGAAAAATACCTAGAAACTGGTGGCTTCCCTCCTAGTATAAACCGCCAACCCGTAGAAGATATCTTCTCGGCATATATTGGGGAGATAGTAAGGCATGGACGTAGCTTAGAGATAACTAGAGAGGTGATATCTGCCCTAATATCGTCAACACCATCTGCGATAAGCTATAGGGCCTTAGCCTCCAAAACATCGGGCTATTCATATAAGGTAGTACAGAGTTACCTAGAGTTTTTCCAAAATCTCTATCTGCTTGGAGTAGCTTATCTAAAGCAGGGGAAAAGGATACGGTATAGGCGTGAAAAAAAGTTTTTCTTCAGAGACCCCTTACTCCTTAGACTATTTTCAGCGTGGTCAGGAGTACCATACCTGGAGTCAGCTATATATGAACACGTTGTACAAGAACATGTCTA
>JALURH010000049.1:4269-5611 GCA_027017025.1 Thermofilaceae archaeon | reverse complement strand
GTTTCGGATACTGCTTCCCATAAGCCCCTCTGGATATATAGTTTCACGGTTTCTGGGATCTTATCTAGAAGCTTATACCTCCTCAATATAGCGAAGGCCTCCTGGAATGTTGTTGGATCCGGAACAGTTGGCCCCGAAGCTATGGTATCCATTCTGTCCCCAACGACATCCGATATCATTAATGTAATAACAGTAGCTGGATATGCATGCTTTGCTAGCCACCCACCCTTAATATTGGAGATATGCTTCCTCACGGTATTTAGTTCATAGATATCTGCTCCACTATTCATGAGCATGGTACTAGTGGCACTAATATCTTCAACAGTTATTTCATCCGCAGGATACTCCATTAGCGCTGAACCACCACCGGAGAATAGAGCTATAACTATAGAGTCTTCACCAGCTTCCCTAACAAGCTCTACAATCTTTTTCCCCGCTTCAACACTTTCTTTCCCCGGCTTTGGGTGAGTCGCTCCTATGACCTCTATCTTTTTCAGCTCTTTTCTGAAGTCAACAGTTATTTCCTTAGGAATAGATATTATACCCCTAACAATGTGGTTACCAAATATTTCTTCAATAGCCTTTGCCATGCCTCCAGTAGCTTTCCCAGCACCGACAACATACACCTTCGGCGGAATAGTTAACTCGTCTTTACTTCCGAGAACTATTTTCCCATTCCTCAATAGTATATATCTCTTTACAGCTTGGTAGGGATCCGCGGCTCTTATACCATCGAGAACTAGGGTAAGGGCGGTTGTCCTAGCCTTTTCATTAAGTTCAGACATTTTCAATCCGTTTGTCCTTATTGCTTCACTTTATTTAAAATTATAACTCTTTGTGCTGGCAACGGAAACTTCTATCTCACCTATAATGTCAAAGCCCTAATCTTAGCGCCCTGGAGCAGAACATTAAAACCATAGACATATACCTGCTCCATAAACGAGATAAGCCTCACCTAAGACACTTCTCATATATGAGGTAAATTATACTTTAAGCCTTTTTATAATCTTATTACCAGCCTTTAATAATACCTCTGTTTCTTTATCCCTCTGGTAATGTACATAGATTATTTCCTCGGACATAGGATCAAGCCTTAAGAAGTAATCTACTCTTTTATTGTTAGAAACAGCCTCTAAGGTAATTTTTACCCTGAGGTTAAGATTGTTTCTAACTTTAAGCGTTAATGTCTCATTATTTTCCCTTATTACTGAAACCTCTATTTTCTCCAGCATCATTCGAGCCCTCTTCTCCGCCTCCTCAGCCCACTTCATTACAAATTCTCTCTCCTTATGGCTCTCACCATACCAGAAGAAATCACTATCAAGAGCTATTGCAGCAGCTA
>JALURH010000049.1:0-4259 GCA_027017025.1 Thermofilaceae archaeon | reverse complement strand
CTAAAAACATCCTAAACATCTCAGTCTCCTCACGTTCTAAAACGTCTTCAAGGATTTCCTCGTCAATTAATTTATAGAGAGCTGCTACCCAACTAAGTTTGTCAAGAACATACCTCCATAATTCATCTTTTACTCCACCTGTCCACTGCTTATCAGATAAGTTTATCCATGATCCCCACGGAACGTACCATAAAATTTTTTGGGGTTTCCTATACCTTAGGTACTCAGATAATGTCACCAGCTTCAGAACCCTTGACTTAGAGATATAGTGTATTACTTTCTCCAAGAAGAAGGGTGCGTATATCCTCACAGAAGGCATTATCATCCAATTCTCTCCATCAAGGGCAATGACACATATTCCTCCAGGATACTTGGTGTAGCGTCTAGCTAGAGAAACTACAAAGCGTCTAGCTTCTAGATCAGCGTGTTCGATACTCTTAAAATCTGCCCTAAAACTTATCCAATCACTTAACTTAATATCCCTGAAGAATATAGTAAGCCTATTCCCAGTCATCGGGTCTTCAAGGATATATGGCTCATAAATACTATCCTTATCTCCTCCAGCTTTCCTGAAATGTTGCTCGCATAGAACAGTATACTCTATATTACATTTATCGTAGATATCCAGTAAATCCATTGTCCAAAACATCTCGGGAGTCCATACACCCCGCGGTTTTACACCCAATATTTCGTAAACTTTTTTTATCCCCAGTTTTAGTTCCCATTCAAGTAGTTTCCGTATAAAGTCTCCCATCCCCTCCTTGCTAAATATCTTTATAACTAAACCCTGGACAGTATGTGCATAGACACTTCCTAAAACCTCTATTACGCCTTTCTTAGCCAGTCTTCTATAACCTTCAAGGACTTCACGTATCTTTTTTATTCTCTCATCATCTCTTACGACATCATCTTGGAAAGTGTAACCATTTTCTAATGCATTTTTCCATTGATCTAATAATGAAGGAGATAAATGATCTATATCTCTAAACTCCCCTTCACGTCTATGAATCTGAAGATGAACATAGTATGGTCCACCATATTTAAAACCATAAAAGGATCCTGTATGAACATGCCTGAAAGGCCAGTCATCTTTGTATTTACCATCGGGATAAAACTGAGGAGCTTGATGGTGATGCCATACAAAAGCTATATGAAGAGGCTCTTGCTCCTTAACCACATATATTGGGTAAGACTTAGTTAATTGTTGCCCATCTAGATACTCTATATTTACTATTATTTCTCCCTCTCCATAAATAGATGGAGTCCTAAATTCTGCTGAGAAAAAACTTTTTTGTCCTTTATTTATCTCTGTTTCCTCAAAAACACCTATTAGAACTTTCCTTTCTCCAACCATCAATTCAAAGGAGGGTATAACCTTAATGTCCCTATTTAGGGTATTTTCAATGGAAAACGTAAGAAGATATTTCTCGTTTTCAACTAGAATTACGTTATCAAATTCAATATTTAGTTCCAAGGCATGCACCATGTAAAAAAGCTTTAAGAGGGTTATTGGTTACTTCCTTAATAATTATTTTATTTAGGTCTTACTCCTTTTGTGCAAGTATTATCTCAATAGTTGATACTGTACGTTCCTTCCCGGGTTCCCCAACCTTTTCGCTACCTATAGTAACACTCTCCACATCTACTTTGTCCTGCAGGAAACGCTTAATTAATTCAGCTGCATCAACGGCTCTGGATATTGCTCTTCCTCTAGCTTTCAGGGATACTTTCTTACTCCCCCTAGTAAATTGGGTTACTGCTGCTAATACGTAGCTGCTGACAGGTTTTTGCCCTACGTAGATTACACCCACCTCTTCCGACATAGTTGACACCAAGCTAGTGCTTTGGTACGCACATATCTATAATATAATCCTTATTTAGCTTTTTCTCTACTATCCTCGAGTACCACATAGTAATATTCTTTTAGAACCTCCTTTTGGTATCTATCTAACCATGATCCTTCCTTATTTATTCTCGGTCTCTTTGTTTCAGGATCACGTCTAAACGTAATACCTATTTCCCTAAGGAAATTATTCATACCTGTCCTTAAGTCGCTAGGCGCGCTAGCATACCCTTCCCTACCCGGTAGTCCTTTAAATACCATTATCGTCGTTGAAAGAAAATCTATTGCAACTATATCGTGTTCTATAACAAAAGTAGCGACCTGCCTTTCCGACGTTAACCTTTTTACTGCTCTAGCTACAGCATATCTTTGCTCAACATCTAGGTAAGCCATAGGCTCATCTAGGAGATATACATTGGCTTCTCGTCCAAGTGTTGCAGCGATAAAAGCTCTTTGAAGTTCTCCTCCACTAAGCTCACTAAGGTATCTATCCATTAGTGGCGTAAGTCCAAGAGGTTTGATAAGCTCTGTCTGGACAAAACTTGAAGATAAATCAACTTCTGAGTCTATCAGAAACTCTCTTAAGGTACCTGGATAATCTACCCTAGAGATAAACTGGGGTTTATAGCTTAGTTCCATTCCACTAAAAGACTCTATGTATCCATTGTCAGGTTCTAACTCTTTTACTAGCAATTTAGCAAAAGTTGTTTTTCCAATACCATTAGGTCCTAATATACCTATGACCTCGCCCTTATGTATCTCTCCAGACTCCACTTTTAGGGTGAAGTCTCCAAGGTTTTTTTCAAGAGTTGTCCATCTAAGCATAACTGTCTCAGGTCTCCACTCAGCAGGAGGGGGCCTAGCATAGAACTCGATCCTGTAATCCCTGATTCTAGTGTTTTCTTCCCTCAGATATCCTTCGATATAGGCATTTATACCAGCTCTGACTCCCCTGGGAAGGCTAACAACACCATATACTCCCGGCTCGCCGTAAAGTATGTTTATTATATCAGATGTATAATCAAGCACAGCTAGGTCATGCTCTACTACTATTACGTACTTTTGTTCACTCTCCGCAAGTTTTCTAATAGCTCTTGCGGCTCTAAGCCTCTCCTTAACATCTAGGTAACTTGCTGGTTCATCAAAGAGATATATATCCGCATTTCTAGCCATTACAGCAGCTATTGCTACTTTCTGAAGCTCTCCTCCACTTAATTTACTTAATTCACGATTCCATACTTTATCCAAAGCTAATAGTTCCTTAAGGTCCTGAACTATACTCTTTTCATCAACTTTTTTTAATAACTCAGATACTCTTCCCTTAAAGTACCGCGGTAATTTATCTACTGTCTGAGGTTTATATACAGCTTTTATCTTCCCTTGGGATAATTTCTCAAAATAGGGTTGGAGCTCAGAACCCCTGAAGAATCGTATAATCTCTTTCCAGTCAGGAGGCTCGTTATATCTCCCGAGATTTGGTTTAATAATTCCTGCTAGAATTTTGAGTGAAGTTGATTTCCCTACACCGTTGCTTCCAATTAGTCCTACGATCTTACCCTTTTTAGGTATAGGGAGTCTAAAGAGCTCGAACGAATTAGGACCATATCTATGTACAAGTTCTTTACCAAGTTTTTTAGGTAAGTTAACTATAGATATTGCACGATAAGGACACTTTTTTACACATATCCCGCAACCTACACATAGTTGTTCTGAAATCCTAGCTTTATTTACCTCCTCATCTATCCATACACATTTTGACCCAGCCCTATTGATTGGACAAAACCTTACACACTCTAGGTTACACTTACTGGGTCTACATAGTGTCCGTTCAATAACAGCTATTCTCAAGGAGATATCCCCTAAAAACTACTCAGATGATTCCTCCTCTGCCATTGTCTCTAGAAATACCTCATAGTACTCCTCTCGTAGTTGTTGCCTCTCCTCAGATACCTCTGCACTCGTTGGTGTTATATCGAATACTGATACCCTTAGTTTCTTATCCTCCGATACATCTTCCTTGGTTTTATATCCTTCTGCTTTCTTAACTTTCTTAGTGTATCCACATTTAGTACAGACTAGGTATTTCCCATCTTCCTTTTTCTTCGGAATCATTATTGCTCCGCATTTTGGACAGAACTCCACCATACTTCACCGTCTTAGAATAAGTACGCTATAGAAGTAGAATAAATATCTTTCTTTACACTTTATATTTCGAGCTCCTCTTCTTCAAGCTCAAATCCTACCTTCTCCTCAACCCTTTCTACCATCCCATCCCTTAACCACACTATTTTATCGCTTACGTCTATCATTTTTAGGTCGTGGGTTGCTACTATTACTGTTACTCCTCTTTCTACGTTTAGTTCTTTTAGTAGGTGTACTATTTTTAGCCCTGTATTTAAGTCTAGGTTTCCTGTTG
>JALURH010000048.1 GCA_027017025.1 Thermofilaceae archaeon | reverse complement strand
GTGCCTGCACTTATTGGTGAGATATTTAGGGAGGAGGGGAGGCAGCTAAGCCTCGTTTATGAGGCCCTGCTTAGGAATATTGCGGATGGCAGGAGGGTGAGTGGGGAGCTGGCTAGGCAGCTCTATTCAGAGAGGATTATACCTGCCCAGAACCCTAGCCTAATACACCCCTACCTAAAGATACTCGTGGATATGGGTATACTCGAGAAGATAAAGATATTTAACAGGAGGATGTATCACTACTACCATACATCACCAGTAGCAGACCTATACTACTACCTAGACGCAAAATATGGATACACAGAGAGGGCTACGCCTAGGGAACAGTTGGTGAAGACGCTTAGGGAGAGGATGCCCCACCACATAGAACAGTTCATGGCGAATCTACTAGCGAAGACACTTGGACTCTACAGAGAGAAGATAGTCGAGAAAGAATGGGAAGTAGACATAGCACTAACAGACTACCAGAGATTAAGGGTGGTAGCGGAGGTCAAATGGAAGAGAAACCCCACCACCAGAGAAATACAGCGGATAGAGGAGAAGCTAAGCAGGTACAGATGCCAAAAAATACTAATAGTACCAAACAAAGAAACAATAGACTATAAACCAAGAGACATAGAAATATGGGACATAAACACCATAATAAACAAACTAAAAACCAGAAAATAAACCGAAATACACAAAATAAATAAAGATATTATTTATTGATACATTGGATGCTTTAATTTAGTATTCCAAGTCAGAACACTTATAACGGATATACAGTATCCCTATGACCACATATATCTCTACAAGACAGTCAGTAATACAACGAGATAATGATTTTAAAATCTGGTTATTCCACAGCTAGGAAAAATGAGGAAAATATTGGTCTAAGGGTAGTTGTATTATTCATTACTACACAATTTCACCCTTAACCAATCGTTAAATTTCGATTTCTGAATAGTTTTCCACATTCTATCTAACTAACTTACAGTTATCGATCACCTTTTTAGCGTGATCACTAAAAAGGAAGAAACACAGAGATATATGGGACCTAAATACTATACTAAATGAAATAAGAGGCAAGAGAGATTGGCTGGAGATTTTTTATTACCGAAATATTATTCATATTCGGCTATGGTGGCTCTATACTTTCTATAGGTAGCCCCAATTAATAGGGCTACAGTTAGGAGGGTTAGGGATATCAATATAGGTGTTAGTCTTATGCCCCATGGAGTATAGTTGAGGACGAGGCCTACTAGGGGGACGAGGGCTAGGCTGAGGCCTATCGATAGTGCGAGGCGCTCCAATGGAGATAATTCATTCTCAACCGGGTATAGAGCCTCTATTAGCGACATGCCCGGGAGGAAGAGGACGAATATAGATCCCAAGATGTACCTGAGGTATATTATTGGGGGCAGTATATCGGTTAGATATATGGTTATTAGGGTTAGGGCTACTAATGAGATGGATATCCAGAACCATAGGCTGTAGGCCGGGCGAGACAGATATTCTATATAATCCCTTGGGGGGTCGGGGTCTATCAGCTTTATCTCACCCTCCACCCACTCCTCATATGCACGTTTAATAGCGTCCAGCCTACTCTTCCTACGTTTATACCTCATAACCAGCTCCTCAAGGGTAGTCTTCCTACTCATGGTATCGGGG
>JALURH010000047.1 GCA_027017025.1 Thermofilaceae archaeon | reverse complement strand
TGTACTTAGTGATTCTTTCAGTATTTTATTCCTTAAATTTAAACAATGAATCAAGAAAGGCTTTTATCCATTTTTCCTCGACTGTTCCTACAATAATTACGTATTTACTCTCCTCAGGCCTAAATAGATATTTCGTAGGAGGCAGTTCCCTGACTAAGAGATCGTCGTAATCGTGAAACTCTTCTGGCGGACTCTTGCTGAAAATCTCGCGAAGGTAAGTGAGGAAGAACTGTAACGCAAACCAGTCAGACGCACTAAGCTCCTCAAAGCCAACCACATGTATATCCCAGCTACTAGAAATAACCAGGGGTGTGTAGACACCGGGAGTAAAGGCTACCAGAAGCTTATCCTTCCTAAGCTTCGGATTGCTCCACAGTACAACTCCCCGCCAGTGTAGCCGGGAAACAATAAGGCTTCCATGCACTTTAATCGGCTCACAATCGTCTTTCTTATAAACATCCCACTGCCAATAAAAATAATGTATCTTCCTTTATGAGCTCCCTCAGAGCAATTATACTCTTTAAGGCCTTCGCGGTGGGACAAGCCATCTAACAACTCTACTAAGCTTATCATCTCTTCAGTCCCGCCCACTCCCCCTTACTCTCTCTAGGCTTCTAAGCAGATATTCCATGCTCCGATAATGGCTAATTCTTTGTCCTTATGGACTTCAGCATTTTAATATACCATTTGGGGAACTGGTACTTTTCGGCCGCTTCTATAAGCAGGTTAAGATACTCCCTCGTAGGAGGTTCGAAGCCTCTCTTCTCACGTTCCTTGACAACCTTAAATGTTTTAACATCATCAATTACCTTTCCGTCTCTAGTTACCACCTTTACAGAGACCTCCTCATAATAATTCGGTGCTCCTTCCTTCTCCCTTATTTTCTCATAATCCTCCTCAGTTAGCTCCATCAGAATACCCCATACTTCACATCCCTTTTGAGGCTTGATATTCGCAGCACCTCCTCCTCTACTAATTGAATAGTAGTTAAACACTAGCTTCCAGTCCTTCAGTACTGCAACCTCCTTCTTAAGGGGGACTATAGGTTTATACTTCTTTCTCCTACACCATCTTGCTAAATCTTCCTCATGCATATTAGAGCCATAGGCGAAATACCCTATGATCCTCATATACTCATCTCCTGATGTAATCTCGGTCCCGGAAATTATCTGCTTTTATCCCAAGTAGTAAATTATGTGTACTCAGCTTAATATTATTAGGCAGACACCATAAGTTGTATAAAGGTGATTACAGAAAGAGACTTCATTAAATAAGCCTTGACGACGCTTATGAGAGGCTTAGGAACGAATATGCTAGAACCTCTGTTCTCGCGCAATTCGTGGGTATGTGCTTAGAGACGGTGTTGACTTAGAGTGCTAGGCGCTTTTCTATGCTATCGCTGATTTCCAAGTACCTGTTGCACAACACCTAGTACCTATGCTGAGAGGATCGCTAAAGCACATCGAAGAGCTTGAACTGAAGTTTATCGACCTAGTGTTTAATGGGAAAATGGCCCGCAGTATATTGATATCCTTTAAATGGAATAGAAAGATAGGTTTCAGACACAGGTTCTTGTAACTCCAGTAGTTACATATATGGCGTAAGTCCCCGCATGCTACGGGCATAGGTTTGGATACTCCGAGGCATTCCACGGGGATGAGTTTGCCATAAGTATCCCCGGCTTCCAGATAGACCTAGCTAGAGGAGAAAATAATGGGGCTGAGAGCCTACGGCTAAATAACCTCAGTGGTGTGTCAAGGAAATCCTCTAGCGTAAATCCATATCTAACATTAATAAATCTAAATAAGCGCATTCTTCCTATTGAGAATAGGAATTAAGTATTTAGTAATAACTTTATATAATTTTTTCCAGAATATTACAACGGCATGCGTCTGCCTATAATCTTAATAATTGTGGGCTTAATAGCAGTCGCTGCCGTCGCCGCCGTATTCTTTCTATTCCCTAAATCCCCGGAGGAATGGGCGATAGAGGTTACGCCTAGCGACGAAATAGTAGTTAAAGGCCCCGTGGGGGGAGTGGCGAAAAAACAGGTATTTATAAAATGTCTAAGAGGAGACGAGGTAAAGATAGACATTATAATAAGTAAAATAGCGCAAGCCTTTGTTAAACCTAAATCCTTAACCCTGAATGAGGGGGAAATTGGAGAGACAACATTAATCGTTAAGATATCTAAGCCGGGAGAGCAGAAAGGGTTTTTAATCATAGTCTATGGGAAAAAGAAAGAAGAAATACCTGTCAAAGTTATCGGACTGCCTACTCCAAGCGAAGAAGAACAGGAGAAAAAAGAGGGTAAAGAACAGCCTAGCGGAGAAACATTCGGTAGGGAATGGCTCAACTTTACTATAATAGCTGATGTGAAAATAACAGGCTCTACCTCTGGCACGTTAACAAGTACTCCGCCTACAACTTATGAATCCCGCTTCACCACCACGTATACCTACGCCTGGGTTTTCTACCTAGCTAAAGGAGGAGAAGTAAGCGAAGGCACGCTTCACACTGGCTGGGTAGAATTAAAGGGAGTATCAACAGCCTGTACTAATAGATACTATTATCAGTTGACTGAATCCCCCGGATTAAAAGCCGAGACCACAGTCACCGTAGATGGCTGTATTAACAAACTACCGGAGGGGCAGAGCTTAAGTACATCGATTGAAGCCGTTATAGATGGGGAGGGCCATATAGTGTATATAAAATTTGGCGATTCAGAATGGTATCTAGGCGATATTCAGGGAACACAGGTTTCAGTAGTTCAAACCCCTGAAAAGACGGTATCTGGGACTACATCTGTAACAGATGACTTCTGGTTAACGGCAACACCCATAGAGGCTTTAATAAATAATTTGAAGCCGAAAATAGGGGATAGGGGATAAGGCACAAGGTATGGTAAACACTAATACTGGGGAATACCCCACTTTGCTAGGCCAATACTATCTCTGCGATCCACAGGTACCTCAGCCTATAACGATTAGCGGATCACTAGAAATAATTAAAATCTAAGAAATATGGTACTCTACAACTCATAAGCGCTAAGCAGTCACCTAACACAGCTTATCCTCATAGATACATATTCGAAAACATATTTCCCTAGAGATAACTACTCTATAGTTCACGTTTTTAACTTTGTGACTCTTAGTCCGAAATAGAGAAATACTCTGTAAATAATATTTACTGGGGTATTGTGGTGCTATAGATGAAGATAAAGGATAGACTTAGGAAGCAAGTAGATTTAGTTCTCTCCTTCCTCAATGAACTAGAGAGTGAAGAGAGCTACAGGGGGGTAGAGAGGCTAACTCAGCTTGTTCTTCAATCACTTCTAGATCTAGGCTTAATGTTTATATCTGCTTTAGGTGGAGAGCCTCCGAGAACATACAGGGATGTTGGTAGGAGACTTAAAGATCTTAATTTGATAAGTGGTGAAGAAGCAGTTTTCTTGGAGGAGGCTGCTGGTATGAGGAACCTATTAGTACATGCCTATGCTAGGATAGACCCGAATATCGTGTTGAAAGCAGCTAGAGATGAAATACCGCCCAAAACGTTGCGTATACTACGTTCACTAAAAGCTATGATAGAGAAACTGGATATAGATCCCTCCTTAAATGAGGACTTGGGGAAGATTTTTGAGGGGAAAGTTAGGGTAGCTTTCCTCTATGGTTCCAGGTTAAAAGGCTATAGGTTGAGGGGAGACTACGATATAGCTGTATACTTCGGTAGACCCTATAGCTTAGGGGAACTAGCTGAACTATCGCTTAAAATATCTGAAGTTTTAAAAGAGCCTCTTGAGTCAATAGATATTGTTCCACTCGATAACGCATCCCCGGGATTAGTTATCGACGCGATTTTCGGGGAACCACTATACTATAGGAGTGAAGAGGAATTATTTGAGACGAGATATAAGCTTCTCATAGAAGCCCTGGATACGAAGTGGCTTGAAGACATACACTTCTCCTACCTCAGAGAGAAATATCTCTAAGAGGGTCCCACTTTATGATTGCCTGAGGACTCTGGGATGTGTTTGCGTCTGCACATAGGTGGTAAATTAGTACTTTCTAGATCTAGTAGAAGAGTAGTAGACAAAATATTGAGTTCAGGTGGCCCCTTCTTAGGTCTTTTAGCTCCATATAGACTTGATTTAGTTAAAAATGCTTACAACCTACATAGTGTTTTGAAGGTAGTGAAACTCACATGCAGTAAGCTTCTCTGAAGAAGGATTACCAATAGCTTGGGTTAAAAGAAATTAGAGTCCTCATAGGCTTTACTAGGTCTTTGATAGACTTTTTAATGTCTGATAAGCTTTTTTAATGTCCAATCAAAAAATTGGGTAAAAAGGTGGAACTATGATTAAAAGAATTTGGGATATTACCCTTACTGTCAAAGACTTAAAAAAGGCTGTAGATTTCTATGAAAACGTTCTTGGCTTACAGAAAAAATATGTATTCAAGGACTATGCTGGATTTGATTGCGGTGGTATTGAGATAGGATTAAAAACTTGGGGTGAGCTAGAGAAGCCAAGAAAGGGGGAACCATGCGTAAATTTTCTTGTCGATGATATCGACAAAGCCTATAGGATTTTACGGGAAAAAGGAGTAAAAATTATTAAAGAACCGAAAGAAACACTTTGGGGTAGTCGTATTCTTCTCTTCACAGATCCTGATGGAAACATACTACAATTAACCGAAATCGACTGGAGGAAATACTTTGAAGCATGTGCTCCGAGATGAAAGGGGAATAAAGTCTAGGAAGGTAGCTAAACCATAAACGCGAAGTAGAAGCCTACTATATCCGTTACTATATGTGCTATAGATATGTTTAGGAGTTTCCTCCTCTTAGCGTAAACTATCCCGAATACCAAGCCGATGATAGCTGTTATTAGGGTGTGGAGTGATATACCGTGCCAGAAACCAAAAGCCACTGCTTGCACTATTACCGCCTTACTAGTACCTATGTGTTGCTCAAGCCTACTAATACCGTAGCCACGCCATATTATTTCCTCAAATATACCTGCGGTAAACGGGGCTATAGCTACCATATAGAGCTTAGACCAGTATGGTATAGCTTGGGTAATTTCTCTCCACTCCCTCATGTATTGCTCCCATCCACCATAGAAACTGGCGCTAAGTACCTGTTCACCCATAATCAACGCATATGATATGGAGAATAGAGCTAGTATCAATAATATACTTCTAGCTGGTTTTTGGGAGAGATCCCTGATGCTAAACTGGTTTTTTAGCCACGACCAGCCACCCATAGCTCTAGCGAGGTAGAATCCTAGGCTAACTTGGATTACTGACCAATAGAAATTATATTTAAAGATGTTACGCATTATCTCTACTCCAGCTTCGCTCGGGGATCTGCCTTCAGCCATTACGCCCCTTATAGTCATGAATGCTATGATTGTAGAAATAGATATATTAAGTATACATGGTATAAATAGCACCAATAGGATAAACCATAGTTTCCTATGTGTATCTTCAGCAGACATTAATAATCCCGTAAAGGGAAACTACATAGCTATATATTAAATCTACATGTGTCTTTAGGTACATAGTAGTATTATGTATAAGCTCTGAATCATTCTATAATGTGCTAGCTAGGCGCTCCTATACTCAGGTGGAAAACATGTCTAACCGTATACCC
>JALURH010000046.1 GCA_027017025.1 Thermofilaceae archaeon | reverse complement strand
ATTGGTTATATTTTTCAGACGTTTAATCTTATTCCTGTTCTTACTGCTCTTGAGAACGTTATGCTTCCTATGATTTTTGCTGGTGTGCCTCGTGAGGAGCGTGTTAGGCGTGCTAGAGCATTACTTGAACGTGTTGGCTTAGGTGACCGCCTTAACCATAGGCCTGGTGAACTTAGTGGTGGTCAGCAACAACGTGTAGCTATTGCTAGAGCACTAGCAAATGACCCCGCAATAATACTCGCAGATGAACCAACAGGAAACCTAGACTTAAATACAGGGCTAAAAATAGTACACCTACTAAAAGAACTAAACGTAGAAAGAGGAGTAACAGTAATAGTAGCAACCCACGACCTAAAAATGATAGACGTAAGCGACAGGATAATATACCTGAGAGACGGACGGGTAGAGAGAATAGAGACAAGAGCACAAATCGCGTTAGAGGAGGAAGAAGAGGAAGTTTAGTATAATAATCCATAGAGGATCTTTTTCAGGAAATATCTATACATCCCTTTCTCCTTTACAGTTAATGTTCTTATAAGCTCATGTTCTTTGGCAAAATGGAAAGCCAGCAAATGATAACATTTTTCGTATCTTTTCCTAAGAATGACGTTAAAGAGGAAATCGTTACATGAGCAGAAAAGTCCTGGTATAATTAAATAATATCCTCTCCTATCCTTCGTCTCTACAACATAGTGCTCGATTTCTCCATTACTTAAGATGACTCTGACTACTCTTCCTCTAATTGCAGCCTCACGAGCTTTCTTTTCAATCATTTTCTTAAATCTAAAAACAGATAGGCTCGGTATAACTTTTAGGGAATTAGTCTAGTACGATCCCTCGGGAAAAGCACAACTTCCCTAATGTTAGCTGCTCCTACGACAACCATTGTAAGTCTATCTAATCCTAGACCAAAACCTCCATGAGGAGGCATACCGAATTTAAAAGCTTCAGTATAAAACGAGAAATCCTGGGGATCTAATCCTTTTTTAATCATATTTTCTTTTAAAACATCGTAACGATGTTCTCGTTGACCACCGGATGCTAATTCGAGACCTATGTAGTCTAGATCAAAAGCACGACTAATATCTTTCTCGCACATAATATAGAACGGTTTTGCTGACCAGGGATATTTTGTGATAAAATATACTTCATGTCCTCTCTTAGCCATAATATCACCTAAAGTTCTCTCAGCCTCTGAATCTAGGTCCTCTCCCCACTTTATTTTTAACCCCTTTTCCTCTAGAATGCTGAGTACTTCATCATAGGTAAGTCTTGGAAAAGGTAAACTAGGTATTTTTATTTTATCTCTACCTAAAATCTCTAGCTCATTTCTATAATTTTTTATTACGTAAGAGAAGATATGCCGTATAAGTTTCTCGAGAAGTATCATAACATCTTCTTCACTATCAATGAATCCCATTTCTACATCGATACCCCAACTTTCATTTAAGTGTCTAGGTGTATTAAATTTCTCAGCTCTAAAATATGGGGTAATCTCATAAACCCTTGGTAGGCTAGCTATCATCATTTGTTTATATAATTGGGGGCTTTGAGAAAGAAAGGCTGTTTTCTCAAAGTATTTAAGGGTAAAGACTGTTGCACCTCCTTCTGCTCCAGCACCAGCTATCTTAGGGGTATGTATCTCTATAAAGCCCTCATTCTCTAGAAATTCTCTTGCTGCTCTAACAATACCTGCCCTGATCTTAAAAATAGCTCTGAATTTAGGTAGCCTTAAAGCTATGTATCTATAATCTATATAAGTATCTAACATTGCTCCAGTTTTTCCTGTAACATCTATAGGCAAGGGTTCGAGAGGACTACTTAGTATAACAATATTTGTTGCATGGATTTCTCTTCCCCTTTTGCTTATAATCTTCTTCGGTACGAATCCCTTTATCTCTATTGCACACCCAATCTTCACACTTAGAGCTTTATTCCAGAGATCCTCATTTCCTTTCTTTATTACTACAGTAACAGGCTTTAAGGATAGATTATCTATTACCTCAAAGAAAATTATCTTGCCAACACGCTTAACATTATTAACCCAGCCATGTAATGTTTTCTCCATATTCAACCCTTACGAATATTGTTCTAAGGTGGACGGATGAGAATGGTTTATAGAATATAAATTTATTCTCTTTCAAATCCTTCTACAACAAGCATAGTTAATGTACTCCTAATTCTCCTTATCTGCCTTATTTTTGTGAGCATAATTTCTCTTATCTTATCATTATCTTCAGCACGTAACTTAACGATAATATCATATACACCGTAAAGCAAGTAAGCTTCTTCTATCTCTGGTATGGACTTCAATTCTTCTAATATCTCCCTCTCGCTTCCAATTTCGGCATTGATTAGTACATATGCTATAGCTCCTCCTGTAGACATTCTAAGACACCATACTAAAATTATAAAGAGACCATTATATAAATGGAGCACCATGTTCCTTGATTGTTAAAAGAAACTAGTCTATTAAATAACGAATATTCTATGGATGGACAATGGGTAAGGAGTCGGTGGTTGTACCCCCCCTTCTGTTTTAAGCGGGATTTATCTGAGGGTCTACCCGGGCCTCGTAGCGGGTACTCACAGGCCCTGCTTGACCCTAAGTCCGCGGGACGGCCGTTTCATCCTCTTTCCCTACTCTTCAACGGTTATCCCCTGTTGCCAGAGGATTCCCGCATCATTTTCATTGTAGTGAAAGAGGTTGCGTTTCTGTTCCGTTGCCTCGGCTTTCACCGAGCCACTTACGCGGCCACGGACCCGCACTATTTGGGGGAGGTTCCTCAGGTATACCCGTCACCGGATATACCCGACGCCCGCTCACCATCCGACTCCTTACCCCTATTTGAGAAGGAAGCAGAGATATTAAATCTTTGTTTTAATAGCCCGCAGGGCGTCCCCTAAGGTGGCCTCCCATTCACGCATACCACGCTAGCACGGTAGACTCTCCCCGGCACCCCCGTGAACGTGTCCTGCAGGCCTTAGGGCTGCTCCCTTCCGGGTCTAACCCGATTCGGCCTGTTCGGTGCTTCAGCCTCTCCTCCGAGAGGCCTAGCACCACAGGACACCCCACGGGACCGGAGATCATTATCCCCGTGCTAGGCGTATGCGTGAAGAGGAGAGGCGCCCTTAGGGTTAACGTCCCCCGCCATATGCCCCGTTTGCGGTTACAGGGAAGGGGCAGCTCCCCGGGACTTCCCCCCTGCGGGCTATTATGTATAGTAATTTATGTCACTTAATAAAATATTGTAGTGTCTAGTAAGGACAGTATTTAGAGTATTTCAATCTCAAATCTGTACTAAAAAGGAGAACTAAGCATAATTATCTTCGGTATGTAAAGAGAAGAATCTATGTATATTGGGATTTGATAATTATTTCTTCTGATCAGTAATATATTTTCTTTTTACTGAGACTGGATATTAATAGGAACAGAATCTAGAACATAGTTAGGTTCACAATACATCTCTATACGAAAATTTTTATTTCGTTAAGGGCTTTTCGTGCTGTAAATCTCATTATTACCAGGAGGTGATGTCGTGTATAAGGTTATTGAGATAGAGGATGTAGTAAGAATACCGCCTCATCTATTTGATAAATCTCTTCATGAGGCTGCAGTAGAAGTCCTAAAGGAAATGTATGAGGGGCATGTGGTGGAGAATATAGGTATGATAATTTCAATCCTTGAAGCTAAGGCATCGGAATACGGCTATATAGCCTTTAGTGATGGAGCACTGTATCATCCGACGAAATTTAAAGCATTAGTTTTTTCGCCCATAAATCAAGAAGTTGTTGAAGGAGAAATAGTGCTTGTAGAAAGAGTAGGTGTTTATATAAGGTTAGGACCTGTCGATGGTTTCGTGCATAGATCTCAGGTGCTAGCAAGTAAGGAGGTAACTTATAATAGGGATCAGGGCATAATTTTCGATACGAGGAGTGGAAAGGTTCTAAGAAAGGGTGACAAAGTTAGAGCTAGAGTTACTGGAGTAAGTTATGGGGATAAAAGAAGCATTTTAAGAGTGCGACTTACTATGAGGCAACAATATCTAGGTAAGATAGATTGGATAAAAGAAGAAATAAATAAGGGAAAGAGGTAACAATATGCCTAGGAGAAAGCTACCATTAAAAGCGTGTCTAAAATGTAAATATCTTGTTGAGTTACGGGCAGAAATATGTCCTAATTGTGGATCAAAGGATTTCTCTGAGGAATGGGAAGGGTTAGTAATAATTATTGATGTCGATAAGTCGGAAATAGCGGATGTATTAAATATTACTAAACCGGGAAGATATGCATTGAAGGTAAGATGAATAATCTTAGGCTATTAAGAGAGGGCAGAATAATACTAGCATTCCCATATGGTATAGCTATCTACAAGGACTATCCTCATTCTGTTAAAAGCTTCAAAACAATACTGAAAAGCAACGAGGTAATCTATAGTATAGGGGATATAGTTACACAAAATTTACTAAAAGAAAACGTGCCAGTTAGGATAGCTATAGTAGATTACAAAACACAAAGAGGTATATATATACGTTCTCTCTTTCGAATGCATTTTTCTAAGATTGTGAAGTGTTATAATCCTCCTGGACTATTAACAACTGAAACTCTAGATATAGTGTATAAAGCAATAGAGTCTTCGTGTAATGGTGAAAAAATACTCATTGAAGTTAAGGGAGAAGAGGATTTATTAGTTTTACCTATGCTTTTTCTCTGCCCACCTAACTCTGTTATCGTTTATGGTCACTGGAAAGGATCATTAAATGTTCTTCATTGTTCTCCTATTCTTAAATCGACGGCTAGAATTATCCTTAGAAGATATTTTGTTCCAGAGACATAGCCATGAAGCTAAGGCAGTGGTAGTTATTTATAGACACAAACAATGTACATTTAGTAACTCTTACATTGAAGAGAAAAGCTATTCAGCTTTCTCAACAATAACAGTATTTATTTGAACTATTTCTTCTGTAATAGTATTACCTCTGACGAGTTTTCGCCGTCTCTCCCCAGGTTCTCTAGGGTGAAACCCAGGTGGTCTTGATAGTAGTAATCTCCTTTTTACACCACCAGGAATATCCGGACGCATAGGCTCTCCCGCCCTTCCAGAACCTCCAGTAATCCTTAATTTAATGCCAGGTTTGCCTACTAAGCCACCATCTATTATATCTCCTATTTTATGTCCGATGAGACGGACGGCGTTCTCTCCCTTCACCTCTATCTGCTCGGCTTTTCCCGTTTTTGGATCAGATATTACAACTTTAAATTCAGGCATCTGCGGCCCCTCTTCAATCTAAAAAATAATTCTTTCTTAAGTTTTCTGCTCTAAATTTTATCAGTAAACCCTAGTTTAAATTTCCTAATCCTCTTAAGGAGCTCTATTTCTTCTTCACTCAGCTCATCAGAAAATCTTTCCAACAATATATTTATATGATCGAGTGGAACATCCGCATATAATGTATCACCTTCTTTTATATGTCTGCCAACTATGACCTTACCTCTTATAGAGATAGCTACTTCCTGACCAGCCTCAGCATACGGTAAAGGTTTTTCATGTTCTTGGATCTGCATTATTTCGCCTACAGGTCTTCCACTAACAGTAATCAACGGGGTTCCTCCTTTTATTTTTCCTATGAGTACTCTCACACCTACTATGGCAGGATTGCTTCTTCTGAAAACGTATCCCGGTAGAATTTGGATAGAGGCGGGTAGAATCATTTTCTCAAGACTTCTCCTTTTCTCTATCTCTCTTTGTTTATGATACCAATTTACAAAATTATTAACTAAATTATATATTATTTTGTCTTGAAATATCTTGATATTACTAGCCTTTGCCTCTATTTCTGCCTCCTCAGTTACCTTCACGTTAAATGCGAGTATTGTAGCTAATAGTGGGTCCTTTATTTTTGTAAGGGACGCCTCTATAACATCTTTCCTCACAACTGGTCCTACATCAGCATAACGGACAGGTACATTATGCCTTGTCAGATAATCCACAAGTGCCTCTAATGTACCCAGAGTATCAGCTTTCACTACGATACCAGCTATATCCCTTTGAACACGTAAACTTGAAATTTCTTCTCCAATTTCCTTAACTAGTTTTTGAATTTCTTTTTCATCTTCAGCAACATATACTGGTGCACCAGCAACTGTTTTCTCTAACCCTGTTGCTATTAACTCTACTCCAGCAGCTGCTCTCACAATTTCTACGTGTGTAAATCTGTCTTCTGGAGACCGCATTTCATCAAGAGGCTTAGGCATCAATAATAATCTCACTTTAGTAACTATGGGTTTCTCTAATCCACCTATTACTACTGTATCACCTTTCCTTATTTCTCCCTCATAAACTATCGTAGCTGCCGTCACACCCAATCCAGGTTCTTCCTTCAACTCTAATATTACACCTTTTCCAGGTCCTGACTTCGTACGCAACTTCTTTATCATATATTTCTGTACAATACCAGCCAGCACAAGCAATAAATCAGGGATGCCTTCACCATTTTTGGCACTTATAGGAATTAGAGCTACAATCCTGGAGAAATCTCTTACTCTATCGTATCTGTCAGCTCTAAAGCCCTGGCTTCTGAACTGATTAATTATGTATGCAAGCATCTCCTCTAGCCTAGCAACAACATCAGATGCTTGTTTTTTAATGCTAAATATGAATGGTGTATCGGGATGACTTTTCCATCCAGGTATTCTATCTATTTTATTAACCGCTACTATAAAGGGAACCTTTCTACTCTTTAAAATATCTAGTGCCTCATAAGTTTGATTTTCAAATCCCTTCAGGACGTCAACAAGAAGTATAGCTATATCAGCTATACTCCCACCTCTTCTACGTAGGTTCGTAAAAGCCTCGTGACCAGGGGTATCTATTACCAGAAAACCAGGTATTTTTACGTCAGTCTTTAACCCAGATGCCAGTGGCCCACATATGTCTTTCAAAGCTTTCCAAGGTAGAAATGATGCACCAATATGTTGAGTCATAGTTCCTGGCTCTCTTTTAGCAACTGCAGTTCCACGTATTTTATCTAGTAAAGTTGTTTTTCCCACATCTACATGACCGAGTACAGTGACTATTGGGGCGCGTATATAAAGAGTTTTCTTAATATTCTCGTTCAACTCTAATGCACCTTGTAATAAACCCTAAATTGGTATGAACAGAACTTACCTATTAAATAAACTATAGTGCTAGGTTAATCATGCATTACCTAAAAATTGGTTTTCTCTATCTTTTTCCATAGGAGAGTGTCCACTTAAGTTTTCTAGGATTTCGTTTATACTTAATAGCACTTTTATAACATTTGCTGGAACAGAATCGAAGCATTGTGCCATCTGTCTTTACATATACCAGCCCTGTTCCAGGTTTTATCGGATATCTACAGAAAGTACAGTAGTAAACTCTCGGCATATTATCCACCTCTTACCACCTGAGGTAAGAGTAAAATAAATATTTTCTTCATCGAGAGGATGAGAAATATGATTAGATGCTTATCTTAAACTCTTATAGAAATCACTCCTTAATCCAATAACCAGTGTTTTTCGAAATTAAAAATACTCAGCTTAGCACCTAAACACTTATATTTATCACAGCCATGTGTCTACTGCATTAGATGATCAATGACAGGTGGAGTGAATGTCTTCGGAAAAACCGTTTTATGTACGGTTCATCGTACCTTCAGAACTAGCGGAGAAGGCTTATCAAGCAATTAGCATTGCTAGGGAGAGTGGCAAAATAAAGAAAGGTACTAACGAGACAACAAAGGCTGTTGAAAGGGGCCAGGCAATATTAGTCTTAATAGCAGAGGATGTTGATCCTCCAGAAATTGTGGCACATCTTCCCCTTCTCTGTGAAGAGAAAAAAATACCATATGTATATGTTCCATCAAAAGAGAGGTTAGGAAAAGCGGCCGGAATAAACGTAGCTGCGGCATCGGCTTGTATAATTGATCCAGGAGATGCCAAGGGACTAGTCGAGGAGATAATAAAAGAAGTTAATGAGATAAAGGTTAAAGCTGGCGTAGCCTGAAAATAGCCCTTTTAAAGATATAATAATTTTTTATACCACATTCCTTAAGCATAGTTGGTCGATAAGTATGGCCGATAGGTGGAGTGACGCCACTCCAGCTGAAGTGATACAGATAGTTGGACGTACGGGTGTAACTGGAGAGGTCACACAAGTTCGTGTACGTGTACTGGAAGGGCCGGATAAGGGTAGAATATTAACTAGGAACGTCAAGGGTCCTGTGAGACTTGGGGATATTATTATGTTAAGGGAAACAGAAAGAGAAGCTAGGAAAATAACTTCACGATAAGTCTCACTTAATACTAATGTAATACTACAATAGTTTCAGTGTATTTTTTGAATATGCTGTATATATCTTATAGATCTTCCGTTATATGATGGTATTGGAGTACAAAGAAACCCTACTTTTTTCAGAAATAGAGATTCCTGTGATAGCAACAAAGAACATTAAACTATCACTTGGCGGCCTCGAGCTCTCATTGAAGAAAGGCGCAAAGATCAATCTTCCAGTTAGAGTAGCTCTACCTCTCTTACAAAATAAAACGGTAGAAGTAAATGTGGATGATTTGATGAAGTTCTCCTTATTAAATAAAACTAGATGGAGAGAGGAAAGAACAGATGATTTACAGAAGCTTGATGAAGGTTTTTACTATAAGACCATGTTATATTTTTCCTTTTTACATAAACAAGCAAATGAAGGTGATACAAATGCAGAGACATTATTGAAGAAAGCTAGGATATTAATTCAAGACATATTACGTACGAGGATGAATAAAATAGTTAAGCTCGCTTTAGCAAATCCTGTCCCCTCCAGAGAAATTATGGTCAAAATGACTAGAGAAGAACGCTTTCTTTATCTCAGACTATGTCGCGAACTCCATGACTGGTTTGAGGGAATGGTCAAATTTATAGAGGAGGTGGAGGAGCTGTGAGCGATGGTACACTTATCTTGGAGAGCATACCACTAGTTGAAAGAATTATTGATTTTCTCAAAGGATACGAAGAGAATGGTATAACAAAGTATAGGAGAAAAATAAGTCAAATGAGTATTGAAAAAAGTCTTTCATTAGTTATAGTCTTTGAAGATATACTTTCGTATGATGAAGATCTAGCATCACTACTACTAGAGCGTCCAAGGGAGTTCTTAGATGCCGCATCAAGTGCTGTAATGGAGGTTATGAAGGTAGAAAATCCGGAATATGCTGCTCAGAATGAAAAGTTCTTTGTAAGAATAAAGAGCTTACCAGAAAACCTGCATATTGGTATCAGAGATATAAGGGCAATACATATAGGTAAGCTTGTTTCTGTAGAGGGAATAGTTACCAAAATTTCTCCTGTAAAACAACAGCTAGTAGAAGCAATTTTTAGGTGTAAAACATGTGGAGAAGAGACACCAGTGATACAATCGGGTAGAGGCCTAGATAAGCCTCCTTCATGTCCAAGATGTGAGACAGAAAATAGAAAAACCTCTGGTTTTGAACTTCTCCTTGACAAAAGTAGATTCATAGATATACAGAAATTCATGCTGCAGGAAAAACCGGAGGAGCTTCCTCCAGGGCAGCTTCCTAGATCCATAGAGGTAATTGTGAAGAATGACTTGGTGGACGTAATCAGGCCTGGAGACAGAGTCATAGTTACGGGTTTCATCGCTGTAAGAGAAGATAAAAGGCTGGGAAAAAGCGCTCCTCCAATCTTCTATCCCTATATTGAGGCTAACTACATAGAGGTTCTAACTAAAGAAAATCTTGATGTTGAGATAACTCCAGAAGATGAGAGAAAAATACTTGAATTAGCTAGACGACCAGATATTAGAGAACTTATCATAAACACAATAGCTCCCTCCATTTATGGCTATAGAGAAATAAAGACCGCTATAGCGTTGCTTCTATTTGGTGGAGTACCAAAGATTTATCCTGATGGTGTCAGGGTTAGAGGAGATATACATGTTCTTTTAATTGGAGATCCTGGTACAGCTAAGAGTCAATTGCTGAGATATGTTTCCTCTATAGCGCCTCGTGGTATATATACTACTGGAAAAGGAGCTACAGCCGCTGGATTAACAGCAGCTGTTGTTAGGGAGAAATCTACTGGAGATTTTTACCTCGAAGCTGGTGCCCTAGTTTTAGCTGATGGAGGAGTGGCATGTATAGACGAATTTGATAAGATGGAGGCTAGGGACCGTGTCAGCATACATGAGGCTATGGAGCAACAGACAGTCAGTATTGCTAAGGCAGGTATAGTAGCAACTTTAAATGCTCGAGCATCTATTCTTGCTGCAGCAAACCCTGCATTCGGTAGGTATCTGTATAACAGACCTGTGACTGAGAATATAGATCTTCCTGTAACAATACTATCTAGATTCGATTTAATTTTTGTGATAACTGATAGACCAAACAAAGAGTATGATAAAAAGCTGGCAGAATATGTATTAGATTTTCATAGACAAGTATACCCAGAGGTGTTAGAGAATACTATTCCGCCTCTTCTATTGAAAAAGTATATAGCTTACGCTAGACGTTACGTAAAACCTCGGTTATCAGAAGAGGCTAAAGAAAAACTAGTAAAATTTTATGTAGAAATGAGGTCTAGAGGCGAAAATCCCGACTCACCTATAACGATTACTCCAAGACAACTTGAAGCATTGATACGTCTAGCTGAAGCGCATGCAAAGATGGCACTAGGTGAGATTGTTACAGTCGAGGATGCAGAGGCAGCAATAAAGCTTGTGGAATACTTCTTGAGGAGTGTGGGAGTAGATGTGGAGACGAGGAGAATAGATATAGACATAGTCATGACGGGTCAACCTAAATCACAAAGAGACAAAATATTGATGATAATTGATTTGATTAAAACGATGGTTGAAGAAAATATGGGAGAACCTGTAAGAATAGATGACGTTATAAATAGGGCTGTTGAACGTGGCCTTGATGAAGCATTTGTGAGAAAGGTTATTGAAAAACTTTATGAGAGTGGAGAATTAATGGAACCTAGACCTGGCTACATAATTAAGACAGTGTGAAGAAAGCAATGGTCATGCATGTAAAGGATCTTTCAAAGTATATTCCGCAAAAGTTCATAGATAATCTCTTAAATAAAGGGGTAAGATACCTATATCCAACTCAAGAAGTAGCTATCAGAAACGGTTTGTTTAAGGGGAAAAACATAGTCCTAGGTGCACCCACAGCCTCTGGCAAAACCTTGGTCGCTATACTTGCTGCTGTAACACATTTATTAAATGGAGGGAAGGTACTATATCTTACTCCTCTAAGAGCTCTTGCCTCAGAGAAATATAATGAATTTAAAGAGTATTTATCTCCTCTTGGTTATCGGGTAATTGTCTCTACAGGGGACTATGATTCCTCTGATCCATGGCTAGGGGAATATGATGTTATAATTTCTACAAACGAAAAAGCTGACAGCTTATTAAGACACAAAGCTCCATGGCTCCCCTATATTACCCTGTTAATAGCCGACGAGATCCATATAATAAACTCCGAGAAAAGAGGTGCTACGCTGGAAATACTGCTAACAAAGTTTATGCAGATATGTAAAAATGTCCAGTTGTTAGCTTTAAGTGCTACAATACGTAATCTAAATGAATTAGCCTCGTGGCTTAATGCAACGCCAGTAAAGGTGGATTGGAGACCAGTTATACTCCGGGAAGGTGTATATTATAATGGTGAAATATACTTTAATGATGGTACAATAAAGGAATTAGATGGAAGTAAAAACAGTATGGTGGCTCTAACTAAGGATATATTAGAAGAAAATGGCCAGATACTAATTTTCTCGCCTACTAGGAGAAGCTCAGTATATACAGCTAACAAACTCAGTTTAATCGTTAAGAATTATCTATCCTCGGAGGATTTTAGAAGGCTTAGAGAAATCTCGAGTATAATTAGAAGGGAGGAAGGTGATAAAGTTACAAGGAGATTAGCTGAATGTCTGGAGTCGGGTCTAGCTTTTCATCATGCTGGTCTCTCTGCTAGGTCTCGAACTTTGATAGAGGAGGCTTTCAGAGAGAATATAATTAAGGTAATAGTTGCTACACCTACATTAGCTGCTGGTGTAAATCTACCCGCTAGGAGGGTTATAATATCTGATTACAGGAGATATAATGTTGAACTAGGTTTTTATGAAAAAATAAGCGTTATGGAGTATAAACAAATGGCTGGAAGGGCTGGAAGACCTCAATACGATGATTATGGAGAAGCTATATTGATAGCAAAGTCAATAGATGAGATGGAAATGCTTTTTGAGGAATATATAAAGGCTCCGCCTGAGAGAATAATTTCACGACTTGGAAGTGAACCCTTAGTTAGAACACATATTCTTGCCATTATTGCTGGAGATTTTGCTAATTCATCTGAGGAGCTAACATCTCTACTGTCTAAAACATTGTTTGCAAAACAATTTAGCCCTTATCAAATACTGAGTGTAGCTAGAAAATCGCTGGAAATGTTACTAGAGAATGAGATGATTATTCGGAATAACGATGTATTTTATGCGACGGAGCTAGGAAAGAGGGTCTCAGAATTGTATATAGATCCTCAGACCGCAATTACTATAATTAAGGCGCTGAAAGTCTCAAAGCAGAGATTTAGTGCATTAGGATACCTACATATGATTTCTTCAACACCAGACATGCCAACACTGTATCTTAGGAGAAGAGAGAAGGAAAGAATAGAGGGCATATTAAGTGAAAGAATAAAGGAGCTTATATTAGAGCCTCCAGATGATTATTTCGAGCTTGAGTATTATTTAGCACAGTTAAAAACTGCTCTTCTACTTGAAGACTGGATAAATGAAGTCCCCGAAGAAGTTATAGTAGAGAAATATGATGTAGGACCCGGTGATATATACAGCATTATACAGACTGCCGAGTGGATAGCTTATGCAGCATCTGAAATTGCTAGATTAAAGGGAGTGTTTAATCATGCAAAAAATCTTATCATATTAAGAGAGAGGATAAAGCATGGTGTGAGAGAGGAACTATTAGATCTTGTTAAAATAAAGGGCATTGGCAGGGTTAGAGCAAGAGCACTTTTTACTCATGGAATAAAAAATCTAGACGACCTTATAAAAACAGATATTACTAAGATCTCTAAGATACCGGGAATAGGGCTAAATTTAGCAAAAAAGATTAAGGAAGCCGTGGAAAGTGGGGTATATGAAATCCAGTTGTCAGATATTGAGCAAGAAGAGATACAATCAACTATTGATGCGTATTTCTGAGGAAGATCAAGAATAGATCAGTTTTAATAATCTTTTATAGCCGAGAGTGCTAATTCTATCGTGTTGATGAGCTGGCGGTCTCTGATTAAGTATATGATGACCGAGGAGTACAGCTGAAATAGAAATATTCTACCAAAGAGCTTACTGGCTGATAATGTCCTAATATCTTTTTATCTAACTTTTGTCAATTCTTATGTAATAAGATATGAAATTGATCGCTGCAAATTATCTATCTTTTTTACAAAATTCTTACTTTTATGATTTAATATATCCGTAACCTATCAATCGCCACCTTCCAGCGACCTGTCTACTAATAGCTATTCTAGCCCCCTCTTCTGCGACAACAGGTACTCTTAATTTAATATGGGCATATTCACTGCTCACGTTCGTTACTATACCCAATGTTACAGCGGTTCCCACATTAATCATTAAAGGCTCTCTTATTCGTAGGTTCTCAACTCTGTATTGCTTCTCTGTCCCTACAACTCGCTCCAATAAATGATACTCTACTTCAAACTCCTTCCACAATGGCGGTAGCGTCCCTGGTTTTCCAACAACATTGCCAATAAGATTATCACCTTTAGTGATGCTTGGATCAAGAGTAGTACCTACACCAACAAGGCCTCCCGGATAAGCAACCTTAAGGGGGGTATTCCCAGATTTTAGGCTAGTAATAGTTGCATAAAGTGTCTCATATTTAACACCCTGTTTCGTCTCTATTTTTATCCCAGGTTTTATCTCTATTTCATCACCTACTGAGAATTTACCCTGCATTATTGTTCCTCCAAGAACTCCTCCTACGATTTTACTAACAGATGTTCCAGGTTTATTAACATCAAATGATCTTACTACAAGCATTCTAGGCGGTTTTACAGGGTCGCGTTTAGGTGTGGGAATATTTTCTTCTAGTGCCCATATCAATGAGTCTATATTTACCTTGTGGAGAGCAGAAACAGGTATTATAGGAGCATCCTCAGCCCAAGTCCCGGCTAGAAATTCTCTTATTTCATGGTAGTTTTCCTTTGCTCTTTCCTTAGAGACTATATCTATCTTATTTTGAACAACTACTATATTTTTCACCCCCACTATCGTTAGGGCCATAAAATGTTCTCGTGTTTGGGGTCTAGGACATGGTTGTGAGGCATCTATAACAAATAATACGCCATCCATTAGTGCAGCTCCGGCAAGCATTATTGCCATAAGCATTTCATGCCCAGGTACATCTACAAAAGAAACTCTCCTTTGAAAAACTAGATCAGAACCACAATATCTACATTTTAGGTTTTCGGGAGCTGTAGCCGCCGTATAATATGATTCAGGGGGGCTACATCTAGGACATTTATAGACAGTAGTATCAGCATAACCTATTTTTAATGTAATACCACGCTTCAATTCCTCGCTATACTTTGCAGCCCAAATACCTGTAAGGGCTTCAACAAGAGTTGTCTTTCCATGGTCTACATGCCCAGCAGTTCCTATATTAACTAGTGGTTGCTTAATTTTCTCATCCTCTTCTAGGGTAAGTTCCTGTGTCTCCACATCTTTCATATCATAACCCTTTTTCTGTTTAGTCATGTTCAGTTTTATTGGTTTTGTTATTTATCTCAACTACAATCATACCTTCTGAACACGTATATAGCAATAAAGGACTATACCTGTATTATCTTTAATCCTCTAAAATACTACACCCTGCCCTGAGTTTCCTAAATGTATCCTGGAGAGCCTCAGGTATAACCTTTGTATTCATGATAACTGGCATAAAATTTGTATCACCATTCCATCTAGGCACTATGTGGATATGTAAATGCTCTTCAAGCCCTGCTCCAGCAGTTCTACCAAGATTTATACCTATATTAAAGCCGTCAGGATTCAGTGTTTTTTCAAGAAGATTGATAGCACTTCTCAGCAATAGTTGAAGCGATAAAAGATCATCTTTCGATAACTCATTAAAAGAGGAAACATGTCTTAATGGAGCTGCAAGGAGATGGCCAGTATTATATGGAAAAAGATTCATTAATAATATGCTTCTCCTTCCTTTATAAAGAACAAGCTTTTCTTCAGGTTTCTTAGTAGCTATAGCTTCACATATAAAGCAGGTCTTTGATTTCTCAATTTTGGTATACTCGATGTATTTCATTCGCCATGGCGCCCAAAGTATATCCATAATTTCATCCTCTCTTCAAGAAGTAAACATATGGTTTTTAACGTTTTCTTACCATATTTCTTGAAGATGCTGATGGAGGTGATCTCTGAGAAGTGATGAATAGTATTATGCTGAGGTAGTTGAAATTTGGTGAAACAAATATTTTTCTTCAAGAAGAATTATCTGGGAGAAAGAGATTTCAGAACATTCCTTAGTTTAGCTAAAAAGGTCGCAGATTATGTACCCGAAAGGAAGGCGTGGTGTATCAATTTTAGTAAAGTCCAGGCCCTTCAACACGAAGAGCTTAAAAATATTCTAGTTAGTTTATCTCGATATGCTGATTTATCCCCCGATGAGGTATTAAATTACCTTGAACAAAGTAGGGAAATATACTTGGGTGAAAACCTAATCTTCTCTCTAGGCTCTAAAGACTTCGAGGAAAAGATATTAAGGGAAATAGAACAATGTGCGATAAAAATAAAGAAGAATGTGTTTAAGCTTAAAAGTATATTATTTCTTCAGAATTTAGA
>JALURH010000045.1 GCA_027017025.1 Thermofilaceae archaeon | reverse complement strand
TCATCCACACATCCCCGCTCCACACCTACCAACAACCACCAATACCTACCAAATATTCAACAGCTTCGTAAGGCATAAGTAATTAGTATTATTCCAAAGGCTTAATACACTAGCTACAGTATATCATTCTTGTGAAACGACTATCTATAGTAGATGTTGATAGGTGTGTCGGATGCCTAATGTGTGTTTTTGCATGTGCTAGGAGGTTCGCTGAAGCAGGG
This sequence comes from Thermofilaceae archaeon, assembly GCA_027017025.1. Classification (GTDB taxonomy): domain Archaea; phylum Thermoproteota; class Thermoprotei; order Thermofilales; family Thermofilaceae; genus JALURH01. The sequence continues at coordinate 5,548 of JALURH010000045.1, read as the reverse complement.
GTAGCTAAATCGGCTATCAGAGTTTCTAGCATAGGAGGCTTTGAGTATGGTTTTAAGATAATAGTCTGCAGAGCATGTGAGGATCCTCCATGTGCTGCCGTGTGTCCTACAGACGCTCTATCGAGGAGGGAGGGGGGAGGTGTAATACTTAACGCAGCTAAATGTATAGGTTGTGGTCACTGTAGAGAAGCATGTCCTATTGATGCTGTTCAATGGGATAATGAAACTAATAAGCCTATAATCTGTGTACACTGCGGGTACTGCGTTAATTTCTGTCCTCATGGTGTAATAGAGCTTGAGGAAATTTCTAGAGGAGGTGTGAAATATGTGGTTGCCGAAAAATGATCCTATAAGAAACGTTCTATACATAGATTTAACGAAGAAGAAATACTGGGTAGAGAATAGGAGCGATATCTTCGAGGAATATATGGGCGGAGTAGGGGCGGCAATAAAGCTACTAGAGGAAGAACTACCTAAGGGAGCTGATCCCCTGGGACCTGAGAACACAATAGTTCTCGCTGTTGGACCTTTTACAGGTATCTATCCAATAGCCTCTAAGACCGTAGCATTATTTAAATCACCACATACGGGAAACTTAGGAGAGAGTCACGCTGGCGGTAGAAGCGCTATAGCTATAAGGCTAGCTGGACTCGGGGCAATAGTCATCAAGGGAGCTAGTGATACACCAATCTGGGTCTCAATTTATAGACACCGCGTCTACTTCAGGGATGCTAGGGCATTATGGGGTATGAGATCAAGCTTCACTGTAGGCAGGATTATACGTGAAAATGAGAGGATGCCTGGTTTTAGAACAATTATGCGTATAGGTAAGGCTGGCGAGAAACTAGTTACCTATGCATGTGTGATTACAGAGACATATAGACATTTCGGCAGATTGGGGCTCGGGGCCGTGTTTGGTAGTAAGAAGCTGAAAGGTTTAGTCATAGCTGGTAGAGGAAGTATACCCGTGGCTAATAAGAGGGAATACAGGGAGATATATGAGAAGATCTATAGGACTATGGTTGAATCCCCCTTAATGAAGAAGTATCACGACCTTGGAACACCAGCAAATGTCCTAGTATTGGATAAATTAAGGGCTCTACCCACCAAGAACCTACAACAGACATGCTTCGAAAACGCTAAGTTACTCTCAGGTGAATATCTAGCTGAGAAATATCTTGCGCGCCGAACAGCCTGTAGTCACTGCCCAGTCGCATGTATACATCTCGCTGCACTACGAGAACCATATCCAGATGAGCCCTACTTCTATAAAACCACCTTTGTAAATTATGACTACGAACCTATATACGCACTTGGGACAATGCTGGGCGCAACCACGGTAGATGGCTTCCTCAAGCTTCTAGATACCGTCGAAGAACTAGGTCTAGATGTAATGAGTACTGGGGTGATACTAGCCTGGCTAACAGAAGCATATCAGAGGAAAGTAATAGGGGAGAAGGAGCTCATGGGTGTAAAACCGAACTGGGGTAACTACGAGGAGTATATAAAGGTTGTTGAATTAATAGTTGAGCAACCAAACGATTTCTATAGGGCTCTGGCTAAAGGAGTAGAGTACGCCTCCTCCATTTACGGCGGAAAGGAATTTGCTCTCAGCTTCGGGGGTAATGAAATGCCGGGATACCATACTGGTCCAGCAGCGCCCCTGAGCTATGCCATAGGTTCGAGGCATAGCCACCTAGATGCTGGTGGATATAGCCTCGATGAAAAAACGGTAGGTAAGGAGTTGCCACCCGAAGAGATTGTGAGTAGGTTAATCAAAGAGGAGAGGTGGAGGCAGATACTTTCAAGCCTAGTGGTATGTTTCTTCGCTAGAGGGGTCTATAGGCCTGAGGTAGTGGTAAATGCTTTCAAAGCTCTCGGGATAGAATGTAGCGAAGAAGATCTCGAGGGATTAGGCAGGAAGATACATTTACTTAAATACTCCTTAAAGATAAGAGAAGGATTCAATCTAGATAAAATAGTATTTCCCAGGAGAATCTTTGAGGTTCCAACACCTCATGGATATTTATCGGAAGATAATCTAAAACTAATGGTTAACATATTCAAGAACAAGATTTATAGCGAGCTTCAGGAAGAGGGCTTACTGGAACCTATTTCTCAAAACTAGTAGATGATAAACTTTTAGTTATTTTTCCTAAATCTTCGCTCAACTCTATTCTCTCAGGCCACTTATGTCCAATCTCCCCCTCAAGTTTCGATGTAGCATCTATCAGGAGCCTAGCTCCAGTAGCTTTGCCAAATGGGTTTAATTCATCTATTTCTATCTTCCCTAGCGTCATTATATCTTTCTCCGGATCAACATTTACTGATATTGCTCTAACAACAGAGTATATATCGCTTGGGTTAACCCAGTTATCCACAATTACAATATTTTGTAAATAAGGTGAAAGCTCAAGACCCCATACACTAAGCCCTATCTCTTTGGCTTGGCCAACTCTCTCTTTAGTAATCGATACCACAAGTGTTCTACCTGCACTACCGGGGAGGATCGATGCCTCAACTATTCCCGGGATAACTAATCTAAGGTAACCTGAGACTACGTGTCCAGCAGCTTTCATCACCCAAACATTATCACTATAAACTGGATCCACTATAGAGCTATAGTATATTGCATCTTTCCTCATAGCTATAGTCTTAACCCTAATTACGGGCATAGGGTCTCCCCCGTGGTAATAACCATCTTCCCATCCCATTAGGCTTTCAGGCTTCAAATCACCTGGGTCGATGGTACCTTCAATAACTATCTCAGCATCTGATGGTACCAGAATAGATAGTTCTTTAGTCTTAACAAGTTCTAAGCCCTCACCTAGTATCACTCCAGCAAGGAAGAATTTACTTATCTTTGGTGGCGAAGGATAAGATGCAGCTATCTGGAGGGCGGGTGGAGCACCAATAACTATACCTACCTCCAACTCATATTTCTCGTCTAATGATCTCCTCAGTATCCGAGATAATGAGGATCTCCTTGGGACATGGATAACCGCCGATTTTTCATCAGATACCTGTACCCTATACGACCCAATATCTATTTCATCGTACTTAGGGTCTCTAACAATAACTACGGGGTTAACAATACTTCTGGCCTCCTCCTTCTCAAAAAATCTTAAAAATGGTAGGGCAAATAGGTTGGCATCATATCCACTTAGAATGATTTCATTAACAGGTCCTTTATCAACAACTTTAGGTATATACTTGGTATACCAGGCTAGCTGAGCAATTGTAGATATTTTCTCTATGACATCTAGAGGCATCTTCTCAGGTATTTTGAGGGCATTAAATACCCTATTCTCAAACTCTTTGAGGGTCTTTACTCTTAGAAGTTCTCTAAGTTTACTAATATATATATTCCCAAGAACTTTTCTATCGCTTCCTTCGACATTCTTGAAGAGGACAGCATCTCCCGTTTCAGCTTTTTCTCTAAGAATCTGGGGTATTTCTAGATCTGGAGAGCATGTACTCTTAACTACAGCTAGCTTACCCAGCCTTAATAGATATCTACTGTACTCCCGAATGTTTCTGAAAGACATCCAACACTATATGTTTATCTGGATAATAATATTACCTATACACTCATAGAAAGCCTATCTTCCCTTTCTCTTCTTCTCTGATATAAAACCGGATTTAGCCTGTTCTCCGAGGCTAGTTTAAGTACATGGGTCCTAAATTCGCTAGTATGTTTTATATCTAGTTCTAGGATCTTTTTCAGAATATCCCAGGTTTCCTTTTGTACCTCCTGTAGCATTTCTCGTGGCATATGTCCTACGATGAATGGGTCCTGTAACCATTTATCGAATGCTTCAATAGTTTTAATAATATGTTTAAATGCGGTTCTAGTAGCAAGGATTAAATCAAGCCTATCTGCCTCACTTAGTTCTCCCTCTATTTTCTCTATAGAAGCAAGGAAGTTCTGCTGGGTCTCTATCCACTTCTCTAGGTTGCTTACAAATAGTTTAATAAATGTCTCCATTATTATGCTCCCAAATGGTTTAGGTTAAGGCTACTAAAGTGCTTTCCGCTTTGACGAATGTATAATTTAATTATCTCTCGATTAAGATCCATTTCTCAGGTGGAAGCTGTATTTTCTCTAGAATCATTTTCTGCCCAGTCATTCTACCAATACCTATTGGTTTAAGGTCTTCAAGTATTTTCTCTACTGTCTGCAGCCTTACACTACTTTCTGCATATATTGTTAATAGGGGGTCGCCTTGAGAAACTTTTTGTCCAAGATTCACATGGACATATACTCCAGCACCCTTATCTCTAGGGGCTCCAGCTGTTTTACCGAGGAGTGCTATAGCTGAGTTATCGATCATAAAAACGACGCCATCTTCTTCAGCATATATCGTCAAATGTTTATCGCCTATCCCTATATCCTCAGGAGATATGGATGGATCCCCACCTTGTACTTCAATAATTTCTTTCATCTTCTTGTAGGCTTTACCAGAATTTAACGCTTCTAAAGCAATCTCTCTACCATTACTTATACCAACCATTTCAAGTAGTAACCCGGCTAAGCTAGCAGCTTTATCTACTAAATCTATAGGCCCTTTACCCATTAGTGTCTCTAGTGCTTCTTTAGCTTCTAGTGCTGGTCCAACGGCATGACCTATTGGTTCCTCACCATAGGTCGCTACAGCAGATATATTTAACCCCAGTCTTCCACCTATCTCAATAAAGTCTCTAGCAATACTACGGGCTCTTTCGAGCGTCCGAGCTTTAGTTCCCCTACCAGTAGGTATATCCAGTATTATGTGTGTTGAGCCTACAGCCATCTTTTTAGCAAGAATTGAGGGAACGAAGAAGGGATCTATACCTAGTGGATACTCGACTCTAATAATTATATCATCTGCGGGGGCGAGTCTAAGGCTGCCACCCCATACTATACATCCATTTGTCTTGTTTATTACTTCTCTCATCTCCTCTATCGAGAGGGTTACGGGGGCTAGTACCTCCATTCTGTCAGCAGTTCCGGCTGCAGACGTTATAGCGCGTGAAGAGGTCTTAGGTATAGTGAATCCAAGGGAGGCTATTATGGGAACAATTAATAGGCTTGTCTTATCCCCGGGTACTCCCCCCAGAGAGTGTTTATCTAAAATAGGGTATTTATTAAGTCTAAGTTTCTCGCCTGTCTCAACCATTGCAACAGTAAAATGTAGTGCTTCTTCTACACTAATGCCTAGGAAATGGAGAGCGGTAACGAGCGCAGTTAATTCAACATCGCTTAATTTTCCATCAACAATATCTCTGATTATTATCCTAGCTTCCTCTGGCGTCAACCTTCCTCTTTCAAGTTTCTTCCTAATAAATATCAGTGATTCTGGAGGTTGAGCTGGTTCGACGTCAACTATATCTCCATCCTTTATCCTAAGCCGCCTAGCTACATTATCGAATAATCCAACACTATCTTTTGGAAAATTCCTAGCTACTGTTACGATAGCTACTATACTATTCCCGTTGAAACTTACCCTAACTCTATCATGGGGCCTCACATCAAGTTTCTCGGCAACGCTATCATCTACTATGATAG
>JALURH010000044.1 GCA_027017025.1 Thermofilaceae archaeon | reverse complement strand
CAAACAAGCAAATAGGTCCAAGATTATATTCCTCCTACATAACTATTTCTTGGGTAGAAGATAATGGTTAAACTCCCACCAAATAAGCTGGAGAAATATATTTTCAGTAGAGTAGGTAGGAGAGACCCAAACGTAATTATTGGTCCATCATATGGCGAGGACTCAGCTATCATAGTCTTCGATGGTAAGCTAGTAGCTGTACACGCTGATCCAATAACAGGGGCGTCTGAGCTAGCTGGGTGGCTCTCGGTAAATATAGCTGCGAACGATATAGCTGTTATCGGTGCTAAACCTAGATGGCTAGTATCTGTTTTACTCCTCCCAGAGGGTTTCAGCGACGAAGAGCTAGATGAGATAACTAAGCAGATAGATACAGCCGCAAAGAAGCTTGGGGTAATGATCATAGGTGGGCACAGCGAGTATACACCGGGGTTAAGTAGACCTATAATCGTAACGACAGCTATCGGCCCCCTAATTGTAGAAGAGCCTATTTTTACTCGGGGAGCAAAGCCAGGTGATGCTATATTAATGACTAAAAGCGCTGGTCTAGAAGGCACCTCTATACTAGCAACAGATTTTGTAGATGAGTTAACTAAACAGGGTGTTTCAGAAGAAGAGATCCTGGCTGCACAAAAATTTGTGAGGGAAATTAGCGTTGTAGAGGAGGCACTTACCCTAGCTAGAATAGGAGTTAACTCTATGCATGATCCAACGGAGGGGGGTGTACTTGGCGGATTAGCCGAAATAGCCTATACCTCAGGAGTATGTATGAAGGTATGGGAGGAGAAGATTCCTATAAGGCCTGAAACAAAGAAGTTCTGTGAAGCTCTTAGAGTAGACCCGTTGAAACTGATAAGCTCGGGCGTCCTCCTGGCTACGTTACCGAGGGAGAGAGCGCAGGTAGCTCGGGATATTCTGAGGGAGAAGGGTATTGAGTCTACAATAGTTGGGGAGGTGGAGAGAGGCACTGGAGTAATTGTTTATAGATCTAGTGGAAGAATAGAGCAGGTAGAGGGGTATGTAGAGGACGAGCTTATGAGGCTATGGAGTAATAAACGCTGAAATTGTTTAAGTCTCGGTACCCTAAGTATATGTGGTGTTCTCACATTGGGCGAAGAGGTTGATTACGGTAAATTAGCTGTTAGTCTCGCACGCTACTATAGAGGAAAGATATCTACCTTTGTTCGAGTCCCAGTACGCTCGGCTAAAGATTTCGCCATATGGTACACTCCCGGCGTAGCACAGGTCTCAAAGGCTATATCTAGAGACCCCAACCTATCCTTCGAGCTAACGTGGCGATGGAATACAGTTGCTATCATAACTGATGGTACACGTGTCTTAGGCCTAGGAAACATAGGTCCGGAAGCTGCTATGGCTGTTATGGAGGGAAAAGCTCTACTCTTTAAATACCTGGGTGGTGTTGACGCAATCCCCCTACCTATCGCAGTAAAAGATGTTGACAAGATAGTGGAGTTCGTAAAGTGGGTTAAGCCCGGCTTCGCTGGCATAAACCTCGAGGATATAGAGTCACCTAAATGTTTCTTCCTACTGGATAAACTTAGAGAAGAACTAGATATCCCTGTTTGGCACGATGATCAGCAGGGAACAGCTGGTGTCACCCTAGCAGCGCTAATTAATGCACTAAAACTTACAGGTAGGAAATTAAGGGGCTCTAAGATAGCCTTCGTGGGTGCTGGTGCAGCTAACATAGCTATAGTACGCTTACTCATCTCGGCTGGCGCAGACCCAGGTAACTTTGTTGTAGTTGATAGCAAGGGAATACTGCACCCTGGGAGGAGGGACATAGAATACCTGGAGAAAAATAATCCCTGGAAATATTGGATAGCTATGAATACTAACCGTGAAGGAAGAATAGGTGGCATACCAGAAGCTGTGGAGGGGTGCGACGTATTAATCTCTGCATCAAAGCCTCAACCCGGGTTAATAAGGAAAGAATGGGTCAAGAAGATGGCTGAGGACCCTATAGTTTTTGCGTTAGCAAACCCTGATCCAGAAATATGGCCGTGGGACGCCAAGGAGGCTGGAGCAAAGGTAGTGGCAACTGGGAGATCAGATTTCCCTAACCAAGTTAATAACAGCCTGATTTTCCCCTCCGTTTTCAGAGGGGCGCTAGACGTTAGGAGCAAGAAGATAACTGATGGTATGGTTATAGAGGCAGCTAAGGAATTAGCTAGGTACACTGAGGAGAAGGGGTTGCGGGAGGACTATATTGTTCCGAAAATGACTGATTGGGAGGTTTATCCCAGGGTGGCTGCTGCAACAGCATCTAAAGCATGTAGTGAAGGTGTAGCTAGGCTGAAGCTCTCGTGGGAGGAGGAGTACAATAATGCTTGGAAAATAATATCTCAGACACGGGAGATATTAGAGATCTTAACTAGGAGTAACGTAATTATTGTCTCCCCAGAGTTAGAGAAAATTGGGTGAGGATAGATGCATCTAGCTATAGTTGGGGCTGGAAGGCTTGGAAGCGTCATAGCCTATACGCTAGTACACGAGTGGTATATCGATGAAATCTCTCTAGTCGATATAAAACCCGGGTTAGCTAAGACTCTTGAAGAAGAATTGAGGCATGTAGCCGCTAGTTTAGGTCGTGACATAACCTTCTACTCGCATGAAAGATCCAGTGAGGTTTCGGGAGCTGATATAGTGATCATAGTTGCCGGTAAACCGAGAACAGCTGACATGACTAGGCGAGACCTAGCTGGAGTAAATGGTGGGATCGTTGCGTCGATAGCTAGGGAGATTTATCCCCATAATAGGGAAGCAAGATACGTTATTGTTACTAACCCTGTTGACGCTATGGCTACACTATTTAAGCAGGTTACTGGAGCTAGGTACGTTATAAGTACTGGTACACACCTAGATAGTGTACGGTTTAGGTCTGAGATAGCTAAAATACTCAAAGTCCCTGTATCCTCTGTTGAGGCATATGTGGGCGGGGAGCATGGCCCTAGATCAGTTTTCCTGTGGTCTCTAACGTCAATTAATGGGATAAAATTTGAAGAGTATATTAAAAAGGAGGGGATTAAGGTTAGTAAAGATGCTATTGAAAATTCTGTAAGGGAAGTAGCTAGGAAGATTATAGCTAACTTGGGGGCAACGCTCTATGGTCCAGCGTCCGCTTTCCGCGATATCATTAGAGCAGTAGCTCTCAATACCGGACATGTGTTGAGTATAGCTTCTCCAGCTAAATTTAGTAACATACCTATTGAGGTAAATGTCGGTATTCCACAAAAAGTTGGGTGGAAACTTGGGTACACGTTCTACGACAAGCTTACTGCAGGGGAGAAAAAGTTGATAGAGAAAGCTGCTAGAAGCATCTATGAAGCCTATCTCGTAGCTCTGAAATCGATGGGATACAGCTAAAGCTTTACTCCAGCTTGGTTATTTACCCCGAGGACTAGGCATGATGAAGAAACTGTTAAGTGTACCTACATAGAGCTTCCACAAGTAAAGGAGACATATGCTATACTTATCTCCAGGCCTTTTTAGATGTGGGCTGAAAACATTGAATTATAGCTTTTTGTATTAGTCTGTATCTTTTTATGTTATGAGGCTTATAGATGTTCTTACATATATTTTATCTGGGCTTTGAAGTCGATGAATAAGTGAGGCTAATGAATCCTGGATGAACCCCAATTACCTGAGGGGAGCAAAGCTCCCACAGGGTAGTCGGAAAGATACTAGAGCCGTAATAAACCCAACCGTGCCAAATACCATTTAACACAGCTCAATACATGAAGACACGGTTAGGGAGAACGGTAGTATTCAAGTATCTGAGCTTCATTAGGCTCTCTATCACTATTTTTTGCGAATAGAACAGTCTTATTCTTGGTCGAGTTACCTAAGGCAACTAAGGTGTCACACATAGCGTAGTCAAAAAATTTAGTACTTAAAGTGTTATTAAGCTATTTAAGTTAGAGTTGAGGAATCCTTTTCCTGAGAGCTACTAGAACGAAATATGCTACAACAATGTTAATAACAGCTTGTATAACGTTAAACACTATTGTAATAGGTATTATAGAGATGACTATGCCCATAGGTAGTGAATAGAATACAGGTAGGAATACGTAATTCACTACAGCCATAATAGCGGACCTCGAAGCACTCCCACCAATAATTGAAAGATAAAGCATTCTACTTTCTTTCCCCTTCCAGTATCTCTTCAAGAAATATATACCAACTATTGTGGCTAACTCGGCAGACGCCTTAAAGAAAGCTCCATAGGGGTTAGGACCCTTAAATGGCGGCCTAGGCAGAGCTATCACTACACCAGTTATTACTGTTGCCGCCGTAGATGATCTAAGCCCCACCGTATAGAGAGCTAAGAGAAGCGGGACGCCAGTAATATCTATCGTTAGTTTAGGAAAAAGCGGGAATGGCACATCGATTGGGAGAAATTCTAGGATCGTGGCTAGCGCTGCATAAACTGCTGTTAAAGCTATCTCCCTAGTCCTCGTAGACATATATACCTCCCTCAACTTCTAAAATACATCCTTTTCCCGTATTTTTCTTTTCCGGAGGTGTGATGAGGCTTAAGGCTACATGTGTGGGAGCACTCTTTAAGCACACACAGTAATGTTCTCGTGGAGAAGCCTCGAAACACACATACCCAGCTCCAAATGAACCAGCCCCACCAAAAACAGCATATACCCGCTATGCTGAGTGTATTCTGTGCATAGAACTCCTCTCTGTATAAGGATAATAGGGGTACCTGGGTTGCCTGAGATTAAGCCTGGAGACGATATAGCCGAAATCATCGTAAATAGGCTACATGAATATAATATTAGCCTAGATGAGGGTGATATAATAGTAATTGCATCAAAAATAGTCTCTAAAGCTGAGGGACGGATAGTTGACTTAAATAATGTTACTCCTTCGGCTAAAGCTCTTAAGCTAGCTGAGGTAACCGGCAAGGATCCCCGTTTAGTGGAAGTTGTCCTTAGGGAATCAGTTAAGGTTGTTAAAGCTGTTAAAGGTCATCTAATTGTTATGACTAAACATGGACTTGTATGTGCTAATGCTGGTGTAGATGTATCTAACGTAGCTGGTAGACGTGATACTGTTCTTCTTCTCCCAGAAGATCCAGATGTGTCGGCTAGGAAACTTAGGAAGAGGATTAGGGAACTCACTGGTAAGAACGTTGCGGTAATAATTACCGACACCTATGGTAGACCATTGAGAGAAGGGCATATAGATATGGCTATAGGCCTAGCTGGTATAAAGCCATTTAAGGACTATAGGGGTAAACGGGATCTAAAGGGATACATATTGAGGGTAAAACGCGTAGCTGTAGCTGACGAAATAGCCTCTGCAGCTGAGTTGGTTATAGGTAATGGTGATGAAGGTATACCAGTGGCAATAATTAAAGGTTTAGTCTACGAAAGGGGAGATGAGAGTGCAAGCCTACTAAATATGAAGGAGGAGAAATGGCTTTTTAAATAATCCTGCCTTATAGAGCCTAAGATACGGGGTTTGGCGGATGTAGTCGTTGATGGATATACATCCGCCTTGGTGTTCATCAGCCTCGGCCCGCCTCTTGGGTTCATTGGGGACATATCATTGGCCTCACACCCGATTGGGGCAACCCCACTCCCTCTCCTCATCTGCATCTTCCACCGAGGGATCATAGGCTTAATCACCGCACGGTAGAAAATGCTTGGAGAGGGAGGAAATCCCTTCATCTTAAGGTAGATGTTTATTGCTCCGCATAACTGCCTATCAAGAGTTAAACCACATTTCCGACACTTAACTACCCTGCCCCCTTGGAGCTTTAC
>JALURH010000043.1 GCA_027017025.1 Thermofilaceae archaeon | reverse complement strand
AACCGAGGATACAAAAATTGTGGCTCTATGGGAGAAACAGTACCTAGTTACCGTTAGAGACCCCTACGGGGTAGCGAATTTCACTGGGGGATGGGTTCCTGAGGGAGAAAAACTAGCTGTCTCTGTGGGGAATAGGACTATATATCTAGGTAATAGGACTAGGCTGGTTTTTAGGGGATGGAGCGGTGATTCTTCATCGAATAACACCACAGTGGTATTAGTTGTCACCAAACCATTGTACCTAGAGACTCTATGGGAGAAACAATATTTTGTTGTAATTAAAGCAGAGCCATTTGGAGACGGAGTTGAGGGATGGTATAGCTATGGAACAGTAATTAAGTACTCCATAAATACTTCAATTATTGAGTTTGGGAACCAGACTAGGGTGATATTTACTGGGTGGAATAATACGCTAAAAAGCCAGAGTATTATGTTAACAGTCTATGCCCCCCTAGTTGTAACCGCCTCCTCAGATATAGAGTACTACGTAGAGGTGGAATCGACATTGGGTGATATTGGAGTAAGGGAGGGATGGTACAGGAGGGGTACAATTATTGAGTTAGAGACTGGTAAGGTAATAGTATATGGCAATGAGACTAGACATGTTTTAGTTGGATGGGAAATAAATGATTTATACACCAATACAACTCCCATATTTCTCAATGTAAATAAGCCGTTGGCGATAAAGCCTATCTGGAGTACCGAGTATAAGGTACAACTTAAATTCTATACGGCTACGGGAACCATATTAAAAATACAACCTAGTATGGTATTAGTCTCCGGTTTAGGCTGGGTACCCAATACTACACTATGGTTACCTAAGGGATCTAAGCCAGTGAGGGAAGCTATGTGGATGAACATTGATGTACAGGTTTACTCCCAGAGTGTTGTGGAGAAACCTGGGGAGATAAAGGTTCTGCTAGGTATATGGCCTGTAACAATAGTAGTCAAAGATATACTAGGTGTCCCAGTACCCTACGCAAGTGTCGATATTAAAGGAAGGCTTAAGGTAAATGTACAGACAAACATATGGGGTAGTACAGAGATTTTTCTGCCAGCAGGTAGTTATAGCTTTAGTTCATGGTGGGGAGAAACCCTAGCTACTATTAAGGATGTAAGGGAGGTGGTAATTATAGGTGCTCTAAGCCCCTATAGTGTTGCAGTAATTATCGTAATTCTAGCCGCTATCCTACTTATATCTAAGAAAATGAGGAGAAAAACTAGGTTAAATATATCTCCTAATAAACTATTTTGGAGAAAATATAGATGAGATAAGGAGTTCTAACTCTCTTCCTAAACCCATTAGATATATTATACCTAGTATAATTAGTATGATCCCGAATACTCTCTCTAGTTTTCTCCCTCTTAAAATAAGTTCCTCTATTTTCCCGTGAAGTATCCTCCTTTTCCTACCTTTAGATGCTAAATCTCCTAGTACTTTTACTATAATTACAAGTGATAGAGCGAATCCCAGCGAGAAGGTAAACATTATTAATGCTCCTTCAAGTGCACTACCAATAACTACGGCATTGATCAATATAGAGGAGATAATTGGGCCAATACAGGGTGACCAAGCAATCCCTATAAAGGCGCCAAACATAAAGCCTCCAGGCACACCACGTAAAGAGAGCCTCGAAGATGAAGGTATATATGATGATAATTTCACGAAAATTTTTGAGAGTTTATCGCTCACCAGTATCAACCCGAAAATAATGAGTGATGCATAGAGTATCTCCTCTGCTATATCCTTCAAGAAATACCCCACGGTTCCAGCAACTACTCCGAGAAGCGTATACGATAGGGTTAAGCCAATCATTAGTGCTAGAAGCCTATTTCTTCTGGAAACCAGGCCTTTACCCAGCAATACTACTGGTATTAAAGGCAGTATACATGGGGAAAATACGCTTATAGCACCAGCGGTAATAGCTAGAGGTATAGAGATAATAAGTTTCTCGTAGCTACTCCTACTCTCACTTAAGGTTGTGCTCGATGAGACGCCTCTATCTTCTCTAGCCTCAGTGTTTCTCCCAACGATATCTAACACTTTCCTTAAACTATCCATAAATTGTTTTTTAGAAACATAGCCGACAATGTATCCGATAGACGTTCCATTAGGGTATAGAAAATAGCTTGTAGGCGTACCTACAACCTCATAGCTTAACGCCAACTCCCCGTTTTCTTCAAGCGATATAGCTACACTAATAAATTTCTTATTGAGGAGATTAGATACATCTGGATCACTCAAAATATATTTCTCAAATAGTTTGCAGAAAACACATTTACTAGAATAGAAGTATATGAAGACAGGCTTATCCTCGGCATCAGCTAGCTTTAATGCCTGGTTATAGCTGTCTACCCACTTGATAGTACTTGGAGGCTGGCATAGAGCAACTATAGCCATTAGGGAGAGGATTAGTAGTACTGCTATAGTTAATCTCGCCATGACACGTAAATATTTGCTCTAGTATATTTATCGTTAATCCCACCGGGATATAGCTTTTAATAACTAATTCACATGTTACCCTTATTACTCATCTAAAATCCTTCTACCTAGGTGTAATGTTTGAAGGCGGAAAATAAGGTATGGAGCCTCATACTCGATAAGATATATGAAACCCAGAGGGAAGTTATTGAGAAAATAAGTTCGTCACTAAATCTGGAGAAACCCTATAGCGCACCAGTAACAACACTTCTACACTGCTATACTAAAGCTATGTTCGATAGTAAATTCGGGATGTATAAGCCAATACCAACAAACATTAACATACTCTTAGGGCTACTATATGATTTTACAATAAAGGTTGTTCTACAGGGATATCCTCCACCTGAACACTACTACACGAAGGAGTATACTGATGAAAACGGAGAGAAATATATTATCCATGCAGGACCCGACGTGATACTCGATAATGAGGTTATAGAGCTAAAGTATACATCCATACCCCTAGAGAAACTACCTCTAGAACACCACGAGCTACAACTCAAGATGTATATGAATATAACCGAGCTAAGAGGTAGACTTGTTTATCTAACACCCTATGGAGTACGTGAATTCCTCTATGAGAGGGAGGAAGCATTAACGAACGAGGAGATTATAAAAATAGCTCAAGAGTTCTTTGCGGGGAAAATATCCCCTAGGTATGAGTGGGAGTGTCAGTACTGCCAGTATAGGGCGATATGTCCACTAGCTATACAGAAAAAAGAGGATGGATAGGGGGATCTAAGTACTAATATTTACTTGAACTATGTTTTCATGTATATGTAGAGACATAAGATACGTGCTAAAATTTTTATTATGTAGTAGAGGGTGTATACAGTATTCCCAGCTTAAAAATAAAAATTTATTAGCCTTAGTAAAGTAGATATAGTATTACCATTTTCTCGTTTTTATTCTTATTTTGTGGTTTCTATATTCCAGAGACAAGAAACTACTAGACTCACATATTTCTTATCTTTAAAGCGAGGTACACTATTTACCTACTTATCTCCCCTTCAACCACGAAACGCTCTCAACGTTTCTATAGGTCTCCTATCCTAGACCTCAACGGTATCCTTATCTAAGGGGTCAATTAGCTTAAACTTAATTATTCTCCTAGATATTTTCTCCCTACTTTCTCTACTCAACGATTCATTCCTCAACACCTTTAATATTTCGTCTAATGAAAGCTCCTCTATTCTACCTCCAGAAACAATATAGTTTGTATGCATATCTCTTAGAGCTAGACGAGACTGTTTAGCAACTTGCATACTATATTAGTATCGATAATAAACATTATAGTATTTATCTACGACTACCTAAGTTGCGTATTACAGTTTGGACAGGTAAACTCGCCTCCCTCTAGGGGTTGGTTGCATCTAGGGCATCTCAACTCTATATTTATTTCAGCTCTAAACGGTCTAACCTTATTTAAGAACCTCGTTAACACACTACTATACGAAAACTTGAAGAAAAGTATTGTAGCTAGAGTAGAGGGGTAGAGAACCATATAGAAAAGTGCTAGTAGAGATATAATTAAGTTCTCTAGGTCTACGCCAGCAGCTAGCTGGCCTAGCGTCAATAGGATAGCAAGTATGGATCCAAAGCCTATAAACTCCTCTATATATTCGATTATCGTCAGCTTCGACACGTTTTTCTCAAACCTATTAATAGAGAATAAACCACTATACTCTACAACCCACTTAGCGGAGATAAATATGGAGAGTGGGAGAAGGAACATAGCTATAGCCCCAGCTACACTTACATCATCTATACTCGATATAGGTACATTAGCTATCTCATATAGGAACAACGTAAGTGAGAAGGAGAAGAGAGCTGGTAGAGAAGATAACCTCAGCATCTCAACAAAACTCAGGACTTCCCCAACCCTAGGTCTACCTCCAACAATAATGTTCTCCCTCAAGAGTCTCCTAGGAATAACCCTGAAAGCTATCTTAGGTGTAAGTGTGTGCCAAAATATCCATGTTATGATACCGGAGAATAAAATAACCAGGGTTAGAGGAACCATAATGAACATTGCTAGAGCTATTAGAGAGATAAAAGCGAAGTATATGTAGAATCTTCTACCAACCATAGAGATTTAAAGATAGAATAGTCTAAAAGTACTGAGATTAACTACTGCGCTAAAACCTATTAGCTCTCTCCCCTCTACGGGATGTAAGCTTGGAGAGCAGCTCCTCTAGGGTTATAGGGATATTTTCGTCCCGCCCAAAAATTTCAACATATATTTTAGTGGATACGGGTAGATCGAGATTAGCTTTTGTCAATAATTCTTCGTCTACAAGGATCCCCCTAGCTTGTCCCGAAGCCATAACTTTCCCTTCGCGTAATACGAATACCCTATCAGCGATTCTAGCTATAAACTCTATATCTTGGGAAGCAACTACTATAGCTCTACCATTATCTCTCAACTGTTTAATTATATCCTCGATATTAGTAACATAGGTAGGCGCCATATTGGCTGTAGGTTCATCAAGAATTATTACCTCGGGTTCGTAGATAAGTATTGAACCTAGAGCCACGATTTTCTTCTCACCTAAGCTAAGCCTATGGGGCTGGCGCCCAAGTAAATGGGTTATCCTAAGCTTCTCAGCGATACCTTCAACCCTACCACTTATCTCCTCGGGCTCCAAACCTAACTGCCTAAGAGCATACGCTATTTCATCAAACACTGTGGGATTAAATAATTGGTCATCTGGGTCCTGGAAAACTATACCTATCCTACGCCTAGCCTCCGGTAACTGTTCAAAAAGGGACTTGCCCTCAAGCAGTACATCCCCCCTAGATGGCTTGAGGAGGCCAGCGGCAACTAGTAGTAGGGTTGTTTTACCACTACCATTAGAACCAATAACTCCTACAGCTTCTCCCCTATCTACCGAGAGGTACGCACCCCTAAGCGCCTCTACACCACCTGGGTAACTAAACCATATGTCTCTAAGCTCTAGAAGCATATATTCACCACAGATCCAGTAACCACTATAGCCAGGGTAGACAATAATATAGTGTAGTCGCGGGGGGAGAGAACATTACCTCGGGGATAGTTATCTAGAAATCCTCTAGCCTCTAACGCTAGCTCAAGTCTAAAGGCTCTGTCAAAACCTCTGAGGAAGATTTCGCCTACAACAGTGGGTAGGGAACTCCATATACCCCGTAGGCCTTTACTAAATCGCCTAGCCTCCCGTCCTAATAAAAACCTTACAATATCTCTGGAGAATATAGGAATATACCTTATGTAGAAAACCACCATATAGCCTAGGGAGCTCGGTAACCCTAGTTCCCTCAGACCAAGGTATACGCCTCTCCAGCCTAGCGTCATAATAAATGCCGTAAAGATGCTTGAGGCAGCGGTTGTTCTCAACACTAGATGGATAGCCTCCTCTAATCCCTCCCTAAACACATGTATAGCTATACCTCCTACCTCGAAGTAAAAAACTTCTTCTACACCTATCAGTAAAGGTATTGGAGTAGAAACCAGGGTAACCATAGCTAATGTTAGAGCTATAACCTTAAGCCACTTTCCAGCAATTCTCCTAGAGTCTAAGACTATAACTATGCTCAATGCTATAACCAGAAGGTATACTAACATATTCCTACTAAATGAAACTAAGCTGGCGAGCATTACCGAAGACAATAGCGCTACTCTAGGGTTATATTTGGTATAACCACTAGAGTTTATAGTATCAATTATTTCAGCTATTTCACCCAGGAAGGTAGAGACAATATCCCTATACATTTTTTCGCACCAATATCTCTGTCAGAAAATGTCCCAAGACTAACACTATTGTAACCCCGATTAACCCAGCAACAATGTACCCTACTGTATCTGGAAGCCCGGGAAACGTGTAATCAAGGAGAGGTGTCCAATTAGTATCCTCTGTCCTATCCTCTAAGCCAAGTAATTCTGCTACAATATCAAGTGGCTCGTGGTAGCCTACTGCCTCAGATAGTATAACGCCGAATATAGGGCTAATAGTCACCAAAAACACTACTATGAGAATAGTCTTGCGGCTAACCATAGTCACCGCCTAGTGTCCAATATATGTGGAGATCTACGCAGTATGTAGACTACAGCAGAGGAAGTAATCGCCCCCTCAATGACTCCAAGCAGGAAGTGCCACCACCCCATAACTGGAACTGTAATCGAGAGACCATATGGAAGCTGGCTTGAGACGCCTAGCTCTACTCCACACGCTATGCCTGCAAGCGTTATACCTATCCATCCACCCAGGAATGCTCCAACAGCCTTATATCTGTCGGGAAAGATTCTGTAAAGGTAGTAGCCTGAGAACACATCTATTATAGCCATATTAAGTAGGTTTGCTCCAAGAGCAGTTATACCGCCATCGTGGAACACTAGGCACTGCACAAGTATTACTAGGAACATTGAGATAAAACCAAGCCAGGGGCCGAGAACTACTCCGGCGAGAGCCCCCCCGACGAAGTGTAGACTGGTTCCACCGGGTAGAGGCCAATTAAGCATCTGTGCAGCGAAGATAACTGCCGCTAGGACGGAAGCTGTAGCTAATCTATCCCTACTACCGGAGCTACTCACTCTACGAAAGGCGTAGATAGCAAATACTATCGAAATGGCGTAAGTTAATGTTGCAACAGTTACGTCGAGGAAGCCATCAGGTATATGCATACCATCTAGTATAACACGTGGCGTTTTAAAAGTATTACTATTTGGCTGAATAGTAATACTGCAATCTATTACAGCTGGGGAGAAAGCTAGCTAGATCTTCTCTGAGTCACAAATATATTCTCTGACTCCCTAAGAATCCTATAGGCTATACTCCTCAACATACTATCCTTGGTGCTATGTGAAACTATATCGGTGAAAACCCGTATTCGCCTGAGAATCTCTTCAGCTTCCCCTAAGTCAACACTCATATAGTGGGGAAGCTTCGTATAGTGAACTAAGGCTTCGATAATTGCTGGACCAGCACGATTATATGTTTTCACGCCTCCTCCACATACCTCTACTAGAACAGAGTTAAGTAGAACCCTGATATAGTCTCTATACTCTACTATAGTCTCTACCTCACACTCTACATATGCATAGCATCCACCTATTCTAGGGGAAGACACCTTCCTGGCAGGTATAAACCTAACCCTATTTTTCTCGAAAATTGATTGATAGAAAAGAATAGGGTTATCAGTAATATTTACGACGCAGTCCTCGGCTCCACCAAGAAACATCCTATATGTTTTCCCCCCACTATAGATCTTCAATATAAGCCTATTTTCACCACCAAGTAGGACGCCAATAGGTGCAGCATTAGTTTCTCTCCCCAGCTTTATAGATAAGATGGTTTCACTATATGTAGTCTCCGAGAAACCTAGCTCCCTTAACTCCATACACATACCTCAAGTAGCTGAAATTTATTATACTGTGAGAAGAATCTACATGGGATCTAATATTGATAATCCCACTAGATAGATGGCTCCAGAAATACGGAGAGATAGCTAGGGTAATGGGCTATGATGTATCAAAAGATAGGGAAGCAACTAGGATATTCGCTGAGATACTGAGGAAAAATAGAGTTAACCCCCCTCTAGGAGACCTCAAAAAACTTCTCTATAAGAAGCCGGTAATCGTCTTCGGGGCTGGCCCCTCCCTAGACAGTTCTCTCGACGAGTTAGTTGGTAGGGATCTACTCAGCCCCTACACACTTATAGCTGCTGATGGAGCAACCCAAGCCCTTACCGAGAGAAACATAGTACCGCACATAATAGTTACAGATCTAGACGGCGACTTAGAATCTATGCTTAGAGCCACTAGGAGAGGATCGGTGATCGTTATCCACGTACATGGAGACAACATCGACAAAGTAGTTGGAGGTATTGGTAGAATACTGTCATCAACGAGGAAGGTTCTAGGTACGACACAGGTTGAGCCTATACCCCCTCTATATAACTTCGGGGGATTTACTGACGGGGATAGATGTGTGTTCTTGGCTGCTAGCTTCGGAGCCTACCCGATAGTTATGGTGGGGATGGATTTTGGTAAAATAGTTGGGAGAAGGTCTAAGCCCTGGTTAACCAGCGACGTGTATGCTTGGGAGGCAAAGGAGAGGAAGCTTAGAATAGCTTACCAACTTATATCGTGGCTTGCATTGGAGTACAATGTGGAGGTATATACAGTTTCTAGTAATGTGCCCCCAGGGGTGGAGAAGGTAGAAATCTACGAGCTAAAAAGTATCTTGAGGTGAATACTCTGAAGAGGATCCTCTGGTGTATAACTGGTGCTGGTGGATATCTACATAATATATATGATATATTTGTTGGTCTCAGAGTCAAGTATCCAGAACTCGAGATAGGTGTAGTCTTCTCCCAAGCTGGGTGGGAAGTCGCTAGGATCTATGGAATCCTAGATAAAATAGATCGTGTCGCCACAGGGGGGAGATATGGGGGGGTCTACCATAGGGCAAGTAGTAGCGGCATCGTGGAAGACGGCACGCCTCTCGGGGGTAGAGTAAGTCTTCGCAGATATGATGTAATAGTTATAGCGCCTGCAACCTCGAATACCGTAGCTAAGATTGTTCATGGGATAGCTGATACGTTACCAACAATTGCTGTAAGTCAAGCATTGAAGTCAGGTGTTCCCGTCATAGTTTTTCCATCGGACTATGATAAGAGGTCTGTTACCCACCTACCCTGCTATATTAATAAGGATCTATGTATAAGATGCCTCCTATGTGTCAAGGAATGTCCTTACAATGCGATATACCACTATGAGCCACAGAATATTCCGAGAATAAACTACAATGAATGTAGGGGCTGTGGAATTTGTGCAGAGGTTTGTCCAGTAGACGCTATAAAGTGCTGGGAGGAACAGGTTTTTACGCCAAGTCAGATAGACCTAGAGAATCTGAGGAAGCTAGAGGAAACTAGGGGGATACAAGTTGTGAAATCTCCTAGCGAGCTACAATCTACCTTGGAGAAAATACTTAGGGGAAGGTAAATAAACTTATAATTTCGGTTTCCTAACACTCCCAGTATACGCTTTTCGCAACCACTCTCTGGCATATTTTAGCCTAGGATGGAACACCCAGTCGAGAACAGTTCCACGTGCTTTATCGATACGCATATGCTTAATTAATTCATTAAAGAATCCCCCGATAATTCCCTCCCCAACTATAGCATATCCCTGAGCCGCCTCCTTCGATATCCTAGCTCCAGGGAGATTACCCACGGTTCTCACAGATGCTATATCACCTAGTTTCTCCTCAACAAGCTTCCTCAAGTGTGGATGCCTCGAATTCCTGCCAGAGAGTAAAATCTCTCTAGGCTCCCTAACGGAGGTTAGAAGTGCTCTCACATTCTTCTCAATACCGTCGAGCATAGCCCTAATTGCTGAAGCATAAGGTTCCTCCCCCCTCTCATATCCCTCAATTACCCTATCTAGGTCGAGAGTACCACATATATCGGCTACACCTCCATGGAATACATCACTCCTAACCCACTTCTGCCCCATAACTGCGAGTTCAGCATCCACCGACCCTATGGTTAGGAAACCTGTAGAGGTTAATGTTCCCCCCAGTCCATCAACTATCCTACCCCTATCTACTGCTATAGTAGCGTTGTAGCCGAACCCCATCTCAACCAGTATGAAGCTTACATCACTGTAGCCTACGTTAAACCTCGTGGATTGATCATATACCCCCAGCACGGCTATAGCCATTTTGTCAGCGGTACCCATATCAAGCTTATTTATCTTCCTGTAGCTAGGTACGGTAGGTAGGAGGATAGTTGATGGAATATAGCAGACTGGTAGTTTCCTACGCCAAAACTCTACTACAACCTTTGTTATAGCTTCATAGACCTTAATGCCTAGTTCACCAGCCTCTATACCTATCTTAAGGTCTTCCTCCCTGGTAAGTAGGATAACCTCTAGGGCGAATCTCCGTGGATCAACTATATCCTCGTTAAATGTGACGGGAACGCCGTACCCCGAGGGGCCAGCTATTATATCTACTGAGCCAGCTTCCTCAACAGCCTCGGTTAGAACCTCAGGTTTCTCGGCTATAGCTACTGTATCAATACTTTTCTCCCAAACTACTTTATTCTCCTCCACTACAACTAGGTCAAAGGTTCTAGTACCTGGATCAATACCTAGGGCTCTCATTTAAGAACACCAAGTTTATCCTCTAGGCTAATAACATAACGTTTTCCTATCTATTTCTATCTATCTAAGTTCTTCAAGAATTTCCCGTAAAGTAGCTTTTCTACATGCATATGCATTAAATGGGTGTATACTTTCGTAGCTCTCACCTTCAACTAAGATCTCGGTGTCCGGGGAGAATCCCTCACCGTGCAGTATCTTAGCTATATTAAATATAGCGTAGCGTACAACATCCTCTATAAACCTTGGATTCCTATAGGCTATTTTAACTAACTCATATTCCTGCTGCCTCTTAAGTAGACTTAGGGTGGGGGCTGAGAAAGAGTTCCTAGCGGCTTCAGCTAACCACTCTATACGTGCAATTTTTCCACGAGTTCTTACAGCAATATAGAGCCTAGCTCTCTGAGCATGACTAGGGCTGCTCCTCAGCTCTGTTCCCTCGAGAGCCGAGTATATTGCTTGCGCACATGGGCAAACAGTCATCCCCTCCACATTTATACCTATGCTCCACTCAACCTCCCTATCTCTCTGCACAGAAACCTTGAATATAACATCGATTGCCTCGGGAACACTACTGCCGAAAAACTTATTCTCTAGGTAGTGGGTAGTTCTACCACAGATCTCAGCTCTACTCGCATAAGCATGTTTTGAGAGGAGACGTTTACACGCATTTTCAAATAATTCCTCTAGAGTGCTAAAACGACCCTTACTTGCTTCATCGATTGCTTCAAGAATTACCTCAATGTTCCTAGACATGTGTATGCCTCTCTGCTCCTTGGGTAAGTCCACGAAGACATCAATTTTAACGTCATACGATAGGGTTCCAATAGGCGTGTAGATGCGTATCTTTCTGCGGACACCCTTAACCCCTACTCTATCGATAACTAGGGGCAACTCGGGTCTCTCATCCTGTATATCTCGTAGAGCTGGCCAAATTATTAATCACCTATAATATCATCATCGTCGTAATAATTTAAGGAGTTAATGATGTAAAGGTTTTTCGCATATCTCGTCTAGACTTAGGGTATGAATATGACTAAGAAAATATGTGTAGGAGTTAGAGGATTCACATTTGATTCAGCCCATTACACTAAGGGTATAACAGAGAAGTGTTTGAACCTCCACGGACATACATTCCGCTTAGATGTTGAAACAGAAGGTGAGGTAGATCCGGAGACAGGGATGGTTATAGATTTCTTAGTACTCAAGAAAATTGTTCGAGAAGTCTTAGCAGAGTACGACCATAAAATAATAGTGCCTAGGAAGGATCTGGAGAAAATAGTTCTCCAGGGACCATTTAACAGGGAGATAAAGGTAATAGAGTACCCGGAGGCTACGACGGAGTATATAGCTCTAGATATAGCCAGGAAAATATATGAAAAGCTTGGGATGACTATACGGGTCAAGCTTTTCGAAGGTGAGAAAAACTACGTTATCGTCGAGTATAGCGGAGAGTAAGACTATTGTCTACATGGAGTAGTACTTAATGAACCGTAGGGAAGCCCTATTGTTGCGGACATTAGTTACAAAGATCTCAGCATCAATATTGTTCTCCTCCAGTATCTTAGTTAGGTAGTCTAAAATCTCCCTAGCCTCTTTCCTCCCCCGAACCAAACCATATGCCGTTGGACCCCAGCTACTCTGCCCAACTCCATAAGCTCCTCCCTCCAACAATGCATTAACTATGGTTTCTGTCTCCCTACAACAGAATACTCCACCCTGGTATCTGGAGAAGTACTGTCCAACGAGAAACTGTATATTAGTTAGTGCCTCGCCGAAACCCTTAATATCTCTCCTAGCAAGTGCGTGAAGCATACCTAGTAGGACGGCTCTATGAAGCTCATACTCAAGTTCCTCATCTGTTTCCGGCGCTTCAAGTAGGGGTTTTTCTTCACGCTCATCGAGCCCACGGATACCCTTGGGTAGGACTACAATAAAGTACCAGGACTTAGGTAGAGGCGATCTATATATAACCCTCGGGAGATCACTGGGGTCTTTAGGTACACCAACTTTCTTACCCTCTAGTCTACGCCCACTATCTATAATAAAACCTCCTCGCTCGAAAGCCGCTATACCTACGCCTGAGACCCACCCCCGCTTTAGCTTGAAAGCTAGTTGGCGAATACTGTATTTAAGGCCGTAGAGCCTGGATACAGCGTATGCCGTGCTGAGCATTAATTGCGTAGTAGAGCCTAATCCAACGTGCCTAGGTATAGCCTTTACTACCTCGACTTCAGCGCCTGGAACATTTAAGCTCTCAATAGCCTCCCTAATTTCTTTTTCAACTGGGATCCCTGTATTATTTTTCACCACAATGTTATCGGATTTCCTAACGCGTATCATAACAGTTGGTTTATCTACAGCTACACCAATACTGCCATAAGCTACATTATCCATAGCTAGGGTGTAGAAACCTAGATGCAACCTAGCGGATGAACAAACCTCAATCATCATTTTCCCACCTAGCTCTAGCACTTAAAGGATTTTTCTCCAAGAATAATTTTTCCTCCTGAACATAGTTCTTACCTATCCTCAATGCTTCCTCAGCTTTACCTAGCTCTATACCGAGGTAGAAGGCGTGGGAGAGAGACGATATAAGCTTTCTCCTAAGTATCTCATCCCGTATCTCCCTAGCACTCCTCCCTCTTATCAATATCTTACCTTTAATCCCCTTATATAACGCCTCGATAACTCTCTCACTGTGGTTTACACGTATAGTAAAGGAGCCTAAGGGGTCTAGTGGGTACTCGGTGGGGACGCCGCTAGCCTCTACGACCTCGACACTACTTATATCTAGCGGGGTATCTATCCTCCTCTTATCCTTCAATACTAATAGGTCTATACCTAAATCCTTTGGAGGAGATTTCTTGCTCCACGCTAAGGAAGCCATCTGCGATGCAATAGCGGTTTCTCTCGTCGAGCCCCATGCTTTCACACTTTTCTCAACAACTAGCACTATACTAACACCGATTTCTGCAGCCAACATGGTGAGTAACGCATTAATGCCCGGTGAGTCTACATCTATTAGCTCGGTAACATTACCTATACCCATAAGCATAGGTATACTAGGGTTCTTCTTCCTAAACATGTGGTATGCTATGAGGGACTCGAATGTGCCGCCTCGGTTAGCTATATTTATTGGGTCGAGAATAGGGTCAGCAATAATATTGGTAATACCGTGTTTCTCTGCTCTAGCAATATTCCTCTCAAGTAGGCTAACTTTTTCTTCTGGTAGCCTAGCGGAGAAACCTGTATCTGAGTCATAGGGTATCACTACAGCGGGGATATCTCTAAGCCTACTAGCTACTTTCGGAATATTACCTGCTTCGAGGCTCATAACCATATCTGCTCCAGCCTCTACGCCCGCTATAATCTCAGCTGGAATAATGGAGTCTAGTACTACGGGTACATCAAATTCTCCTTTAATAAGCCTTATAACCTCCCTAACCTTATCTGGCCTAGATATATTTGCTTCAAAACCTACGCTAACCATATCTGCTCCATCTACTATACGTTTCTCAACGAGTTCTAGAAGCTTGCTCCTATCAAGTAGGTGGGCCTCTGTCACTTCAGATAATACCCTTATTGGCGGTGGGTGGATAGGTACCGAGAGGCTACCTACTACTATATGTTTCTTAGATCTAAGAGAGATCTCTAGCCTAGAAAGGAGCTCCCCAATATACCTTTGTCTCTCTTTCTCCACGATGAAATCGGCTGGTTTATCTGGGGAAAGCCTCTGGGGCTCTACAACTTCAAGTATGAAGGGTATGTCGGTAGCATGTATAGGACCCTTAACAACCTTTACCCCGATTTCCTCCTCAACTATCTTCATAGACCCCTTTATAGCTCCAGAAACCATTACAAAATCATACTCTCCTGGCTTAACTTTGTCCCTTAGGTAGGAGGCAATGAATCTAGGGGTGGCTAGAGCAGCAACATCTATAGGCATTATATGGATATCAACGTCGTACTTCGAGGCACACTCCTTAGCTGCCTCCCGTACGATAGGGGCAGCCAACCTACCGGTTAGCAGGAGGATCTTCACTACACTATACACCCTAGGTAGATAAAATATTTCCTGGGGCTAAAACATTTCGTAGGAAGGTTTTCGACAACCACCGCATCCTATATGACCTCGTGAGACCTAAGCTATGGGTTTTTCTCACCTACGGGAGGCTGAGTCTTAAAAGACAGATTTAATTAGCTTCGACAAGTAGTAATTAGGGGCAGACTATGAAAAAAGTGGTAGCACTTCTATTTCTCGCAACAGTAGTAGCACCATTTCTACCCCTAGCTGCCTCGGCTCCAGTAGGTATCCCAATCCTAATCGATCTATCCCATGGCCAGCCATACAAGGGAATAGAAACCATGATGAAAATGGTTCCAGAAGCCCAGTGGTATATTCTCGTTAAAAGCGAGGAAGATATAGAGGCTCTACCATCTATAGTGAAGGAGCTTGCCACAGACATATTTGTTGGGGACTTCTCTACGGCGGACATAGGTAGCATTGAGATGATTATTATAGGTCAGCCACAATCACTCTTCACCCCGGAGGAGATATCCGCGATATATGCGTGGTTCACTAAGTACCCGAAGAGGGTTATATGGGTGGCGGCTGATAGTGACTACCCAGCACAGGGTAGCGAAACCTCCCAGAAGGCTGTAAACATGATACTAGAGGCTCTTGGCGCAAACCTCAGGATGGATTATGTATCCATCGAGGATCCAACAAGCTCTGCTATCAAATCATATAGGGTCTTAGGGGTTCTCGACAACTGTGAAGTACCAGCACTAAAGTATGGTGTATCTAGAGTGCTTTTCCACGGCCCAGGAGCAGTTGCATGGGTTGATGACGCAGGTAACTGGCACAAGCTTACAGCAACGGAGAAGCCAGCAGACACCTATATTATTGTAACCACGACAACGGATGGAGTAGTAGTAGAACACCAAGCAGAGCCTCAAGGTAGTAGCGGGAAAGCCTATACACCTGGCGAGACAGGAGTCTTCACGTTAATGGCAGCACAGTTCCTCCCAGTTGGCGAGGGCAAGGGGTTGGTAATAGTATCTTCCGAGACACCCTATGGTGGCTATCAGCCAGGAGTATCCTGGATGTATTATGGATTTAGGCTAGGTGGTCCACAATTCTTCAGGAATGTAGTACTGTGGGCAACTGGCTACATGGGTGAACTAAGCGAGATTGAGGAACTTGCAGGGTTAGAGGATAAGGTTACAGCGGCTCTCGAGACAAAGGCTAAGGAGATAGAGTCTGCTGTTAACACTAAAATCGCTGGGCTAGAGAGTAAAGTAGCGGCTGTGGAGAGTAAAGCAGCTAGCCTAGAGAGTGCTGTTAAAAAGATTCCAGAACAGGTAAATGCTCAATTAGCTGGTCTAACTGGATACATATATGCAGCATTGGGTCTAG
>JALURH010000042.1 GCA_027017025.1 Thermofilaceae archaeon | reverse complement strand
AAAGCTATATAGGGTACATGGGGGGGAACTACACTACTTCGATTCCTTCCACGTTGCGACAGCAAAACACTATGACTTACCACTAGTAACAAGCGATAAATACATAGTGGAAAACGCTGAAACCCTGGGAATACAGGTAGTTAACCTAAAGAACATTACGGATACATACCTCGATTCCTTCTAACCGAAAATACCAGAGGTTATGGAGGATGTTACTTATATTCTTCGACCCCTAGACCCCACGGTCGTGGAGACACATTAGCTACTAAGGCTTAGATATTT
This sequence comes from Thermofilaceae archaeon, assembly GCA_027017025.1. Classification (GTDB taxonomy): domain Archaea; phylum Thermoproteota; class Thermoprotei; order Thermofilales; family Thermofilaceae; genus JALURH01. The sequence goes on along the minus strand of JALURH010000042.1, from coordinate 15,815 downwards.
TATACATCAAGGTATATGCTCCTCCAGAAAACTACGATACCGTCTTAGGGTATTAGACCATGTTCTTTAAATATTTGTGAAGCTTCTTCTCTCAGATTCTTGACCTTCTCCAAGATCTCTTTAGCCGGTCTCCTATCGCCTCTTTCATCAAGCAATTCCAGGAACTCATATACCATATCCATCGGTTTCCCAGCTTTATCCCTAGGAAATCCTCCATCCAGCACTTGCTCATTAAAGCCCTATAACGACCAAGAATAGCTTAAAAACTAGGGCTCCTTGTAGCCACGAACATTTTTCCACCAACTTAGACCTAGCTCTAATCGAAGCACTCCGACTAAATACCTCACTTCTTGGCTGATACCACATGCCTAGGATACACATACACTACTCTACTATCTCGTAACCGTTCTTGTCCAACATGTACTTGATATCCAGGGGCTCCGTGTTCTCGTGTTTCTCTAATGACCCCATTTATAGTCCTTGGAAGAGTTAAAAATATCTTGGTTTTAATAACATTATATATCCTCATTAGGTCTTGGCTCCCGCTATTTCCAGAAACTATTTCTATGCTCATTGATGCTCTTATAATAGCTTACCTCAGTGGGCTAACTACATCAATTTTTCTATTACCACGTTTGCTAGTCAAAGATGAAAGCTGGATAGATGAATTTAAGACACAGATTGTAAAGGTGGGAAAAATAATCTCCTATATGCCTATAGGCTTTGTCATCGTCTATATCTATCTTTGCCTAAATCAGAAATTTAGAAGTAAAAGTTCCTAGGAGCTCAGTACCTATTATATAGTCGACTTTAGAGTACAAGGCAGGGGTACTAAATTCACAAATATTGAAATCATAAATTTTACTTCCATATTTTTGGGTGGTCGAATTTAACTATAAGAGCTTTGAGAAAAAGATTAATGAAGTCAGTTGGGAGGGGAGAATCAAGCTTGCAATTAAGGGTATTATTCAAAATGTGATCGCTAAAAGGCTAGGTGAGATAGATAAATTGAATTTAGAGACTCTTAAGATAAGGTTTCCAGAAGCTTATGAAGCTATTGAAGATGAAGTTGCTAGAAAGGCCTTAGTTTTAACAGGGATATTTCAGGTATCTCCGTGGAAAGGTCCTAAGGAGAATCTGGAAATAGAGATTGATAGAGAGAACTCCGAGCTTGCATTAGCTATAAGAAATATGGCTATTCCCGATAATAGTAGACTAAAGTATTTAGTAGAGAAAATACCGAAGGAGTATAAGGAGGTTTATGGCGGTAAGGATGCTGTTAAAATATTCATCAAAAGCCTGTATATTTTATTTGATGAAGTTGGAGAGAGGCTATCTCCTCTTAGGAGACATCCTTGGAACTCCAAGGAGGGATACGAAGACGAGGAGTTAAAATCAATATTTTATCAAAATGTGCTTACTGGAGTAACATATACAGATAATTTCGTATACACACTTTACCACAATAACTACTTGGAGAGAGCTAGAAAGAGACTATCAAAATTGCTGGAAATAGATCTCTAGCCTGATAAATAATTTCAGATCCCGGGTTTCTCTCTAGTTTTTTAGTATTTTTCCTCTTTGAGTTTTTCACGATTTCACTACGTCTTAGCTGTGTCTAAGATCCAACGGACTTTCCGCCTTTATATAGGTGTGGATCTACGCAACGCGTGCATTGTATTTATTTATTTCTCTGTATTTTTCCTCGAATTTCTGTATGTATTTGGCTAATATCTCCAGTGTATTCAGGATATTGTCTATGTTCTCTGCCTCCGTGTACATGAATATTCCAGTGTACCCATGTTTCTCCGTATCCAATATATTTACCTTGTATTCACTAGCTATCTCCTGGACAGCTTTTAGGTGTGATATTAGCCATGCTAGCGGCTTATACCTAGTTTTGTTCAGCGTTTTCTCCAGCTCCTGTATATACTCCTCTAGTGGGTGTACTCGCTCCTCAGATAGGATTTTCTCTACTAGTTTTCTGTGGCTAGGCGTTAGCTCCCTATACTCTCGTGTCTCCATGAGTAGGTATTTCTCAAATGCTTCGCTAATCATTACTGCATATTTCTCTGTCTGAGGTATATAGCCTAGTTTTACTACTATGTGATGGAGTGGAGGTATATCTAGTTCTAGAGTTGCTGCAAGATATCTCTTCTCTTCTGGAATTAGGGCTTGCTCCTCTCTAATCTCAAGCTGCTCAATGTTTATTATAGTGTTGCCACTTCCCGGATCTACTATCTTCGCTTGAGGTATCTCCCTCTTAATATAGTCCAAGGCTTTCTGAACCAACTCCCTTACTCCTATAAGCCCTGCTGTATCCATTTGTACCTCCCCAGAGATAATGACTACCCCGATTCTTAGGTTACCCATTTTCCTATTATTATTTTGTCTTATAAGATGATCCTTTCATTCCAGACCTAACAGCTCGGCTTATATGGTGTTAGACTAACCAGCTTTACGCTATAAGCTACACATTTATTGAGGATACTTTTATATGCTACATGGCTTAAACAAGCTATCAACATTAATTAACTAAAATTTGCTGAGAGCCTACAGGCTTATATCAATAAACATTTAGATTTTACTAATCAAGAGAAAAAAGAAATATGTTTAGTCCTCTGCTTTCTGGAACCTGTCCTTGAGTTTCTCTAATACTCCCGGCAGAGTAGTATATTCCATCTCCTCGGGCCCTAAGCGGTGTGGCATGAATGCTCCGTGTCTGCGCATGTAGTCTGTTACTTGTTGTGCTATTGTGCGTGTGTAGTCGAATGCTGGGTCGTCGAATAGGTCTACTGGTCCCTCTAGCGTTCCGTTGTGGAGCTGGAATCCTAGTCCTACTACTCTTGGTGGTCCGTCGAAGCGTGTGCATTTGGCGTATTTGAGTGGTACTGGCATTAGTGGTCCGTGGTGTGATCCACGCATCCATCCTGCTACTAGGTGTGGGAATGAGAATGCTTCTAGGATTTCTCCTACTGCGGGTAGTCCGTGTTGTGCTCTTACTATGAGTACGGGGTCATCTTTGCCTACGTATCTGCCTGCGATTAGGCTCAGCCGTGTTACCGACGCTGATGCCGCTATTAGTTTGTCTTTTTTCCTGTAGACTTTTCTGACTACGTATCTTGATGGTGTGCCTATTAGTGCGAGGATGTCGTATAGCTCCTCGGGTGCATTCATGTGTACTATTTTGTGTTCTATTACGTCCATTATTTCGAATGTGAATCCGTCGTGCATTGATGGGTCTATTACTAGTCCTGCTGTGTTGAATGGGTCTGCGAATATTTTGTAGAGTTTGTAGTTCCATGCTCCTGGCTCTGTTTTGTCTGCTGAGAATACGAGTATTGGCTCGGATTTCCTCTCTTCTATCTCCATTTCGGCTACTCCTGGGCCCATCCCCCTTATGTTTCCAGAGAATGTGTCTGAGAGTAGGTCTTGTCCTGCACCATATAGTTTGAGTGGTTTGCTTACCTTCTCTGTTACTTCTACGAATGTGTCCCAGGCGAGTTTATGTACTTCGGGGTTTGCTTCTCCCTTGGTGTGTGTCATTAGTAGCTGGAGGTCGTCTCCTGCATGGAATACGTAGTAGTCGATTAGTAGGCCTGTCTCCTTTGCTTCTTGGAGTTTTTTGCGTGCGAGTTCTTCTTGTTTGGGGTGGACGACTGAGTGCCCTACCCATCCACCTATGTCTGCTTTTATGAGGCTGATTGTCACCTTCATGGCATGTTAGTAAGTTTCCCGGGGTATTAATTGGTTGTTGGGATTGGTACTACTGTTTGGTAGTATTTTTGTTGCTGTTTGGCGTTATTGCCGGTGTGGCTATAATGTTTCAGGGTATTAGGTATGCGGCGAATAGTTGTACTGTTCTCTGGGTGCATTGGCAGCGTGTTCCAGGTATTTTCTCTATGGAGACATGGGTGAAGAATTTTTTGGCTGTTTCTACTATGTGTTCCGGCTTGAATCCTAGGTGTATGTCCCCCATTTCCTCTCTGAATTCTCTATATGGGTGTTGGTGTAGGTCTATGATTATTGCTTTCCCGTTTTTGTTTAGGACTTGTTTCATGTTTCTGAGGACCTTCCTTATGTCTGTGCAGTGGTGTAGTGTTAGGATTGAGTAGGCTGCGTCGTATTTGTCGGGGATGTCCATGAATTTTTGGGCGTGTTTTATGGCTTTGGTTAGGTTTTCGGCTGCGCCTAGGAAGCAGGTTACCTTGTTTGTTCTCCTGTTTAGTTCCTGGAGCATGGCTGGTGTTATGTCGACTGCGTAGAAGGATGCGTTGGGTATGTGTTTCTGTATTCTGTCTGCGATTTTTGTTGTAAAGAAGCCGTTTCCAGCGCCTATGTCCAGTATCCTTGTGTCTTCCTTGGGTTTGGGTGGTGATAGTAGGTAGTTGGCTACGGTGTTTACTATGTGTTCTACGCCTTTTTCGCCAAAGTAGCTTAGTACTATTTGGTCTCTTCTCCCAGCCTCCTTCTCGGTGAAGTGCTTGATTTGTTTGATTATGGTTTGTATATAGGAGGGGGGTAGCCCGTGGAGGAGCTCACATATATCTGTGTTCTTGAGGTATTCGTTGAATCTCTCCATGTTTTTTCCAATATGTAGCTTAGCTAGAACGTTAATGTATGTTTTTGTTTGGTTGTTTGCTCTTGTTTCTCCTGTTTTATTGTTTTGAGGTTGTGTATATGTTTCTTAGTTTCTGTATTATTTTTAGGTCGTCTCTAAGGATTATTCCGTTTATTATCTCTTTTGTTACAGGCGCTTTTTTCCTCGCAAGCCTTGTGGCGTCGGCTGGTTTTAGGGGTATAGGCTCTATGCCTGGTCTTATATGGGGTGTTAGTTTGTCGAAGCGTTTTAGGGGGTTTTCAGGCAGGTTCTCCGATATTATGATTACGTCTATGTCGCTCCACTTGTTGAAGTCTCCTCTGCTAGTTGACCCTATGATTACGGCGGTTATTGGACCTAGTTTTTTAGCTACTTGGTCTATAAACTCTTTTGCGAGTTTTATTCTTCTCTGCTGCTCTTCTCTTCTTTCTTTAAGGATCTCCATCTACACTCTACGTAGTTAATTATGTGCTCTGCGTAATATATTGCTTCTTGGGCTTCACGTTTGGTGTAGTATTCGTGGGGGCTACCTTCGCTCCACATATCGGCGTACCGTGGTAGTGTGTAGTATTTGTCGAGTCGAGCACATGCTTCTTGGACCTCATCAGGTATCCTCCCTATTTTGTTAATGAGCCGTGTTAGTGCGTGTCCATACTCGGGTTTACCTATGCCCCAGAGAAGGGCTTTTATGGCGTATTCTGCTGCTTGTTGGGCTTTGAAGCATGCCCAGTTATAGTAGCCTGCCTCTAGGTCGTGTTTAGCTGAAGCCAGCGTGTTTTTTGCACTATCTATCCACCTGCTGTATTCTTTGTCGTCGAGCAATGTTTTACCCTTGTTATCTGCTGGCTAGTTTGTAATCAGTTTTGCCTTGATATGATAGTCGAGAATATGTTCTACTAGTAATGGTTGGTCCACCTAGGTGATCCACGCGTTTTTCCTATCGTTTGTTGAGTAACTGTTCTATGGTTTCTCTTATTTTTCTCTGGACTTGCTGTACTGGTGCTGTTGCATCTATGATCAATATTTTGTTTTTGTGTTGCTGGGCTAGTTTTATGTAGTTTTGCCTGGCTTTTTCCAGGAATTGCTTGGTTTGGTATTTTGTTTTTTGTTTGCGTTGTTGGATTCTTTTTAGTGCTTCTTCAGCAGGTATGTCTAGTAGTATAGTTTTGTCGGGTAGGCGTATTTTCCTGTTTATTGCTTTGATGAATTCTGGATCTACTCCCTGTGCCGCCTGGTAGGCTAGGCTTGTGTATATTGATCTGTCGCTGACCACTATTTTTCCCTGTTGGAGTGCTGGGTTTATGACTTCTTTGTGTAGTATTATTCTGTCTGCTGCGAATAGGTAGGTTTCTGCGTCGGGATCTACCTGGTGGTTGTAGAGGTACTCCTTTATCGCCCCTACATATGGTTGTTTTACGAGGATTACTCGGTACCCTCTGTCTCTTAGATACTTTACTAGCTGTTTAGCGTGTAGTGTTTTCCCGGAGCCATCGATACCTTCTATCGATATGTAGAGTCCCTGTTTGGGCGGTTTTCTTTCTGGGAGCTTCATTTTCTGTCTCCGTACCCTTATTGTACCGTGTTTGGGGCAGATGTACTCTATTATTATTTCTCCAGTGAATGTTGGTGTCTTGTATACCTTGGCTGTTATATCCCTTCTACAGTTTGGGCAGAATATTGTTTCAGGCATTTCTACCCAATGTATCTATCTGTGGGAGAATTTTCTATTTTGTGGATTCGGAGAGAACTGTAGCTTACTTCTATGCTTGTTCTACTATTTGTGTCAGTGTTTTGTAGGCTTGTAGGATTTTTTTGTTCCATAAGTGGGCTAGTGCTGTGAGGGTTAATATTGCGGTTATGTTTGTTATTGTCGTGAAAGCTAGTGTCCCTAGGGTTATGTTTAGTGGCGGTATACCTGTTGAGAGGAATATTATTGTTAGAGCCACTATGTATACTGCCGAGATATTAAGTGCTGTTGATGTATAGTAGTTATATTTTTTCTCTGCTAGCTGTAGTAGTAGCTGTAGTAGCTGTGTATCCTGTTTCTCGGTAGCTGTTTTATGCAGTTTTTCCCATCGCTTAAGCTCCTCTAGCACACTTTATGTATTTTCTTCGTGGTATTTATTGGTATTCTATCAATGTTTTGGTTCTTATATTGGTGAGAGTCTACCTACTTGTATAGGTCTCCAGTGTTTTTTGTATCACGGCTTTGCTCCATGATATCTTAGAGAAAATATTTTCTTTAGTGGCTGTTTAAGCGTTATTTTAAATAATCGTATAAGCGGTTCCAAAGGAAACATGGCTTCAAAAGGCATTTAAGAAGTATTTAAAAACAAGTATAGAGGTTTTGTTAGAAACACCTAATGCATGTAGTATACTTTGGTTCAGTCCTACATGCTTGAGCGTCTTTCTAACCATACCACTAGGATTGTTCTGTGGGTAATATTTTTCTATCTACGGTATACCTATTGTTGGGATGACGGGGGAGGTTTCGCCTGATTGGTGAGGATAGAGTCCCACCGCCGACCCCTGGAAAAGTTTTTGTTTATATACTGTACTACTTTATGGTAGTAATGTCTGATGTAGGTATTAGAGGCTTCCTACGTGAACTCGGTTTTTCAGGTAGAGAAGCTAATGTGCTTGGCTTATTGCTCGAGAAAGGGGCTTTAACAGTTTCGGAGATTAGTGATTCTCTTGGTATTGCTAGACCACATATTTATACCGTGTTGAAGAGTCTTATGCGTAGAGGCCTTGTTGCACGTATCGTTGGTAGACCTGCGCGCTATACTGCCGAGCCTGCTGTCTATACTCTTAGGCGATTGTTTAGGGAAAAAACTAAGATGTGGGAGAGTATTCTCGAGGAATTGGAGCTTCGTATTAAGAGCTATAGAGGTGTCCTCTTGGTTGAGGATAGCTCTAGTTTCCTAGATATCTTATATTTGAGAGCCAAAGAAGCTGGATTTAGGGTATGGCTCGTTATTCCAGGGGTTTTAGAGCATACTGTTAAGGAACTGTTAAGAAATGTTTCTAGGAGAGCTGAATTACGTGTTGTTATTGGGAGTCTACCTCTTCTCAGGGGACTTGATCTTCCACCTACTGTTGGCAGATATGTTGAGCCTGCCTCTCCCTTCCTTCTGGCGGTGGTTGATAACACCGTCTTTTTTGCCCCAGTCGTTGGGGAGAAAATAATTTGGGGGGTAGTTATTGAGGGTGCTAGAGAATATGTGGATTATTTTGAGCACATATGGAGTGAAGATTATGTAACCACTTTGTACAAGTTTAGGATGAAATCACCTAAACAGTATTAAACATAGTAGCCCGGTAGTCCTTCTCTCCTTGCTCTCTCCTCATACTCTTTTCTTAGGCGCTCTGCCTCTGCTTGCTTCCTCCTTACTTCCTCTATGATTGTATCAAGGTGCTCCAGGCTCACCTTTATCCCAAATATTTTGCATAGAGCTTTTACAACCTCCCTACTCGCCTCTGGATCCGGCTCTGCGCGCATTGTTGTCCCCATAAGTACGTATCCCTTGAGCCCTTTTAGAGACGCTAGCGCTGGTAGTAGACCGCAAGCACCCGTAATTGTTCCACCAATGGATCTCCTAAAACCTAGCTTCTCGAGCCACTCTGCTGTATCTTTACTATCTGCAGCAAAGTACACTGCCTTTTCACCCTCTCTCCCCGCAGTTGTTCCACATACGCCCACCACCTCTGCACCACCCTTTGAGATAAAGAAATCCAGTACTCTTTCTGCTACTTCATACTGTGACCAACCTACCGGTTGGACATCCCCAGCTAGGAACAGTAGGTCCCTCTCCTTTGTGCTCAGCATATAGAACTCGTAGCGTGGAACTTTTAGCACTCCCCTAACGTCTATGAATACCCCCGCATTACCTATGGGTAGGAGAAGACCGTCTGAGTATAGCTCGGCTACCTTCTCTAGGTTGAGTTCACTAACTATATAGTCTACCGCTATCTTCCCTACGAGGCCGATGCCGGGTAACCCCTGTATTAATACACCCTCCCTCAGTTTAAACCCTTTTATCTCATTAATGTGTACTATCCCCATATCTTACACCCAGGTGAAAAACTTTTTTCATAGATATTAATCCACCTAATTGGGGCGATGAAGATACGCTGTCCCCGGAGAGAGGGGTGACGTCCCTCCCCCTTTGCAGAGCCCATATAGTGGAGTAGCCTAGATTGGGATGATGAACGCATGCGACGCAGAAATGTGACGAGTACCAAACCAGCTGACGCAGAGAAATTGTGCCCTTTTTTCTAGCTAAAGGATTTGTGAAAGTATCAATGTATAGATGGCTTACCCTGCACCTTATGCTATAAAGCTATATTTATCTCCTAGCTATTTTGTCTGTGGTGAGGCTTTTTGGCTAAACTATTGTTTCAGGAAGACTCGTATATTAGAGAGTTTGATGCAACTATTCTAGATATAAAGGATAATAAGGTTTTCCTAGATAGAACAGCTTTTCATCCAGGTCCTAGCGGAGGTCTTGATACAGATAGGGGGTGGTTAATACTTCCAGATGGAACACGTTTCTCCGTCGACAGGGTAGTTAAGGAGGGTGAGAAAGTTGTACATATAGTGTCTGGGGATATCGGTTTGTTGAAGCCTGGGCTCCCTGTCCACGGGGTTTTAGATTGGGAGAGAAGATACAGGATTATGAGATTACATACCGCTAGCCACATCATTGCTGCCCTCCTATTTAATAGCTATGGAGCTAAGGTTACAGGTGGCCATATAGCCCCTGATGTTGCGAGAGACGATTTTGATCTAAGAGGCGTGGAGAACTGGAAGGAAGTTTTGAGGCAGGTTATTGATGAAGCAAATAATGTGGCTAGGAGATGTATTGAAGTAAGGGTCTACTGGCTACCTAGGGAGGAAGCATTGAAGATACCGGGTATAGTTAAGCTAGCTGGAAGATTACCTCCCAATGTTGAGAAAATTAGGGTTGTTGAGATACCTGGAGTTGATATACAGGCTGACGGTGGACCTCATGTAAAGAATACCTGTGAGATAGGTACGATAGAGTTTGTGAAAGTGGAGAGCAAAGGTGCTAGGAGGAGGAGACTTTACTACACAGTTTCCCCCTAAACCAAGGTAATTGGATGCTGCTACCATTTTTGTCGAAGTTAGTAGTACCTAGACATATTTGGGTATATGGCTCCGCTGGGTAAGTTTATTTCATCCATCAACGCCGGGAGCTATCTTCATAGCCCTAAGGTATTTAGGTTTTTTCTTCTTTTAAGAATTTTATTTCTACTTAGAGGGTGTGAGCCAATATATTTATCAGTCTCTTTCTAGCCATGCTTTTTATGGATATAGCTTATGAGTACTCTACGTGGAGAGAGGATGTAGGTTCTGGTGGAGATACAAAGATACAGTTTTCGGGTAGAGGTTTACTAAGTGGAGAGAGGGAGAAAATTAAGTTATTTACGGCACCCATTAGACCACACTATATTGCCTTTACAGGGGAGAAAATTAGAGGAGTTATTGTTGAGGAGGAAGATGATGAATATGCTTATTTCGTTCTACTATGGGAGCAGGGGGTTGAGCGTATTAAGATTAGATTAGTTGTAAGAGGAAGATATTCTACCGAGATTTTCTCTACGAATAGATATAGTTGTAGGGTTAATTGGGTGGGGAGACATATACACGTATTAGTTTTCCCGGGTAAATTTAGTGCTAGGAAGATTAGGCCTTCGGGGTATAGGATTGCGAGAACAAATAGGGGGTTAGAGGTTTCTTGGCTTTGGTCTAGAGGTTTTAGAGGCCTGGTAACGATTGTGTTAAGCAAAGCTACTTAAGTATTCTCCTAAAGTTTTCCTCAACCCCCTTCTCCACCTCTGTTTGGCTCATATTCTTTAATAACGCTATCTCCTTTATAGCCTCCTTTACTAGTGTTGGCTCGAGAAACATACCGCGGTAATTATATGGTCCATCGCTCTCAGTTAGTAGGATATTCATAGGGGCCTTCTCTACAACTATTCTCTGCTTTCTCTGGAACTTTATGGAGGGATTTACTGTTATGAAGTAGCCCAGCTCACATATCTTATCTAGGAGATCTAGAGGCCCTGTGTACCAGTGAATAATAGCTTTTGTAACACCTTTATGTTCTAGTATTTCTATTATTTCGTGCCATGCCCCAGCTGCATGTACGTTTAGTGGTAGATCAAGTTCTAGAGCTAGATCTACCATACGTTGAAATATAGGTATTTGCTTATGCCAAGTCTGTGGTACAAATTTCTTATCTAAACCTACCTCCCCTACACAGTCCGCTTTTTCAGCTAATTTCTCCACCTCTTTTACTTGGCTACGAGGTAGCTTACCTACCTCCCATGGGTGTATACCTACGCATCCATAGATGTTATTGTGCTCTGAAGAGAGGAATAGGGTTTTTCGGGATGTTTCTAGATCCTCGGATACGGAAACTATGATTAGTTTTTGTTTAAGGAAAAACTCTATCCTCTTCTCATTGAAGTCATGTAAGTGGCAATGTGCATCAACATAGACCATGTTTCCACCAATATCCTATAAATTTATGAAGTTAGCGAAATATCGCCGTGGATATATACCTATACATTCCTTGTAGATCTCTATGAGCTCATTAAGTAATCTACTGTTTCTAGAAACTATAGTAACTAGCCTCTCCTTAAGGCTTAGAAGATTACTGCTAGATAATGAACTCAGCAGTATTTTTGCTCCAGCCTCCTTAGCTATGAGATAGGCTGCTGCGTAGTCAACAGTTCTAAGAGTACCCCAGGCATCGATATATCCGTCGATTGCTCCTGCAGCTAGAAGTGCTACTTCCACGCTTACTGCTCCTAACACCCTTACTACACCTCCCCTGAGAGCTATACCATGTACAATTAGGGAAGGAATAAAGTAGGCTTTTGATGGGAAATTTATGGATATTATGCTTTTTGATACGCCATTATCGGATGGCTTAACCTCTATTTTGCTCCCATCCATATATGCCCCTTGACCCTTAATGGCATAGTATTCTCTTCCGAGAGGTACGAGTCTTACTACTCCAGCTACTAGGTCATCGAATGTGTTGCCTTGAGCAGCGGCTATGGATACAGAATATAGGGGTATATCTCTTTTAGCATTGTTGCTTCCATCAACCGGGTCAATTATGATTGTATACCTAGGTTCTCTGCCGAAAACCTTCTCTCCCAGTTCCTCGCTAATAACCTTAAAGTCTCCGAGCTCTTGCCTCAAGATCTCTATTATGGTTTCCTCAGCTACCTTATCTATGAGGAGAGTTACATCGCCACCACTACCTCTACCTACAGCTATATTTCCCTTACCTTCCTCCTCCAATTCTGTAACAACCTTTGAAGCTTCTAGTGCAGCTTCCCTAAGTATATCAATTATCATTTGGTTAAACCTCTATTATTTCAACGTGTTTTCTCTCTAAATCAACTATTGCATATGTAGATCTACCCGTTAGGTAGCCACAGAGTTCTCCAGGATTTAAGATATATGTTTCCCCAACCTTCCTTATGTCTATTTCGTGGAGATGCCCATATATTACCAAGTCAAATACCGCACTCTTAGCTAGTGCCTCTACTAGAGTCTTTGTCTCCTCCTTACCACTCACACCATGTATTAGAGCTATCCTGTACTGACCTAGAGAAAATATTAGTGGTTGTTCCGAGATCCTGAATCCATTGTCGTATGCAACCTTCGTTAGGATTATCTTCTCCCCATCATTGTTGCCGAAAACAGCGTATATTTTGTATCCGCTAAATCGTTTTAGCGCAAATGGAGATATTATGTCGCCTGCATGTATTATTGTATCAATATTTTGCTCCCTAATTTCTTTGAGAAAGCTCTCAATAGCTTTTAAATTATCGTGGCTATCTGCTACAACAGCTACTCTACCCATTCTCCAACACCACCTTTTTTTAAGCCTAGCCTTTATATGATATTACTCCATAAGTTAAGTTTGGGATGGAGCAAAAAAACAATGTTGGAAGTAATAGAATTGATCTCCCTGAGGAAGCTATAAATAAGATGATTAATAAGGCTGCTTGGCTACTCGAGGAGGGGCGTGTAGTTAAGATAAGTAGATATATGTACTACGTTATTGGCAAGAAAAATAGACATATTGTAAGGTATGAGAACGATAAGTTCGTTTGTACATGCAAAGGCTATAAGGAGAAGAAACTTTGTTCACATGTTATGGCTGTTTTAGCCTTAACAGAGATCAAGGATGCTGATAATTTCCTGGCCGAAAGAGTTAGCATAAGACTTCAAAGAGAGTTAAGGAGTTTTGGTTTTAGGTAATAATTAGCCAGTTTTCTGTAGTTTTAAGTTAGTACTAGGGCTATGAAAGTATGTAAGGCCTGAGGCCCCTTTCCTCCACTCACCTATTTCGAGGGATAAAATTATAGCTGAACTAGCAAGAACCCCTGAGATCCATCCAGCAAGAATTGGTGCAGATATGAGTGATGCATACAATCCTGCAGAAAATAACATGATCTGGGGCATGTGTGTTCCCACTATTTCCCTGATAGAGGTCCTTGTCTGACGGGTTACCTTCCATACGCCTTTGAATCCCCTAAACACCTTTATGAGGTAGAACATCGACTTCAGCGAGAGTGAATTGTAGAGGAGAGTTGAATATAGCAGTGATAACATAGCTTTCTTGGGACCTAGCTCTCGTATTAAACTATTTATGAATGGTAGAAACGCTACTAAAAGTATGATATTGTTAAAGGTGGATAAGAGAATGAAGATTTGTGTACTTGGTGGAGAAAATAAAACCCATGAGAGGATAGCTGTACATGCGATAACTACGTTGTCTATTAGACCTGTAAAGAGAGTTGAAAGAGTTAGCCAGAAAAATCTTTTCTTCAGAGATCCATACTTTGTATCTCCGAATAGGATTTTCTTTGCTGTTTGGAATGTACCTACAATCCACCTCTCTTGTTGATGTCTCAAGGATATGAGAGTGAGTGGAGACTCGTCGTATACGTATACATTATTGGGTACTGTCCCCCTAAATCCCTTACCGGATAACCTGGCTGAAAGTTCTATATCCTCGGCGAGTATATCTTCGTCCCATCCACCTACTTCTTCAATAACATCCTTCTTTATTGCGTATCCATAACCAGCTACTAGGGGGCACCCCAATGCAGCTGTTCCTTCGAGAAGAATATTGTTCCTAAACACTATGTAGGCTAGGTATGCTAGATATGTTATCCCTGATCCCTTAGGGAGGGTTTTTGCTTGGATATAAGATAGGGAAGGTATATATTTCTTGATTGAGTTAATAAAGTCCTCCCCAACGACGGTATCCGCGTCGATAATTACTAAAACATCTTCATTTACTTTTTTCAACGCGTTATTCAGGGCACCTGGCTTATATCCCCTAGCGTGGTCTCTTCTAACGATTGTCGCATTTCCCATTAGATACTTGTCAACAACCTCCCTATATTCCTCGTCACTATCGTCGAGGACGTAAGTCACTACATCATTCCCTCTAAGTATTCGAATACTTTTCGCTAGCTTTTCAAGAATTCTTGGTGGCTCATTTCTTATCGGTATAAGGACAGCTAAAGATAAATTCTTCCGTCTGGAAGTGCTCTCTGGATTCTTCTTAAAGTTAGCTAAGGAAAGATATAGCAGGAATATAGCTAGGAAGCCTAGATGGAGTAAGCCTAGAGACAGCAGTATAGTTGTAGGTGATAACATACAGAAACAGAAAGTGTCTCTGGAATTAAAGATTAACTTACCTCATTATACTTATTAAACTAATCTGTGATAACCTTTTAGGCGCTCGATAGTGAAGATATCATCATTGCTCAGAATGGTTCTTGCAAGGATCTTTGGTAAAACAGAGAGTGTTAAGGTACTTAATGCTAGAGAAGAGGGCGTAATTTTGCCATATACCGAGATAAAATATGGGAAGAATATTATAGAGATCTTGATGGATATACCCGGAGCTCAACATGAAAGTATTAAAGCTGAGGTCAGGAACCGCACCCTCTATATAAGCGGTAAATCTATTATAGGCGATTTTTATCGGGAAATAAACCTAAGTTTTACACCCGATGGAGCTTCAGGTTTTTACAGGAACGGTGTACTAGTTATTATAGTATGGAGAAAGAATAAACCATCACAAGTTTTAAATAGGTATAAAGGCATTAGCGAAACCGCACTTAACTAAGATGGTGCAAGTAGGTAGGAATGTTAGGAGAAAATAGAGAATTAAAAATGGTGAAAGTAACTGATCTTTCTCCAGCCTCTAGGTGGTTCGCCCTCAGGGTAAAGGTATTGAATGTTGGAGAAGAAAGAACGGTATTCTCTAGAAGAGATAGTGAAGAACACAAAGTTGCTGATGCCCTTGTTGGGGATGAAACTGGGACGATCTTATTCTCAGTATGGGACCATGATATCGATAGGGTAAAGGAGGCTGTAGGCTCCACCATCATGGTGAAAAATGGCTATGTTACCGTCTTTAGGGGTTCTATGAGGCTAAGTCTTGGGCGCTTTGGTACAATAGAGCCCTCAGAGGAGGAGATAACTGAGGTAAATATGGAGAATAACGTATCGGAGAAAAAAGTTGAACAATCTTTCAAGTGGAAACCTAGAGGTAGGTATACGCAGCGAAGAAGGTTTAGGTAAATCGTTGTGAGGAAAAAATCATTCCTTTTTTATTTTTTCTACAACTATTACTATTAAATCGTTTACATTCGTCCCTGTATATCCCGTCATTATATGACCACCAACGGATTTAAAGAAATGGTAGCTATCGTTGTTCTCCAGGAAATCCAGCGGATTTACGCCAATATCTACTGCCTTAGTATATGTGGATCCATCCACTACAGCCCCGGCAGCATCTGTAGGACCATCCCTACCATCACTCCCTACAGATGCTAGTGCAATACCCCTCTCCCCCTTTAGGGCTATTGCAGCTGATAAAGCTAGTTCTTGGTTTCTCCCCCCTATTCCCTGCCCTTTAACTGTTACTGTCGTTTCACCCCCGGCAAGTATTACTGCTGGGGGTTTTATAGGATTCTCCGTTCTCCTAATCTCCTTTGCTATACTAGCTAGGACTTTACCTACATCTCTCGCTTCCCCTTCTAGGAGAGATGTCAGTATTAACGCATTGTATCCCAGAGATTCCGCCCTTGCCTTCATTGAGGTAAGGGATAAGAGATTGCTTGCAACTATTCTATTATAAAC
>JALURH010000041.1 GCA_027017025.1 Thermofilaceae archaeon | reverse complement strand
GTGCTCTCCCAGCCTGAGCTACCCGCCCCCTTTTTTCTCCTCTTTATGGTTGTTGTTTGTTGGGTTAAATACTTTTTGTTTTAGATATTCTCGGCTTTGCCAGTAGTGTTGTATTACGCTAGTTATATGGGTTCTAGTGTTTTTCTCTACTTCGCTAGGAATATTTTTATGAAGTGTTTTAGCATCTCTATATCTTCGATGTAGACGTATTCTCCTTGTGCGTGGATGTTTGTTCCAGCCCTTATAGAGCCAAAGGCTATTACATCTATCCCCCTCTGATAGAAGAATGTTCCATCATTTCCACCTAGTTCAGCCGCTATACCTGGCTTGCCTTTAAGTCCAGCCTTTACGTAGGCTTCCTTGGCTGCTCGGTAAACTTCATCAATAAACTCCTTGTTTTTGGTGTACCATCCTCTCTGGGCTCCTTCAATTTCTATCTCGGCATTTACTCCAAGCTTTGCCACTATAGCTGAGAAGCTAGAGTATAGCTCGTTTATTGCCTGTTCCATATCTTCCTCTGGAAGTAATCTCATGTCAAAACCGGCCCAGGTTTCCCCCGGTACCCTGTTGTGTTTCTCCGCTTCTCTGGGTCCTAGCTTAAGTATGGTTATGTTAAATCTACCCCAGAGTTTTGGTAGTGGCGACCCTGGTGGGGAGGCAAATTTAGAGAGTTTTGACTGCCTTTTAGCTTTAAATTGTTTAAATTCATATAGAAGTTCTACCATTTTCTCCGCAGCATTTACCGTTAGGTGTGCATGGCCTGCATGTCCAGCTTTTCCTTTAACTTTTATCCATCCATGTACTACTCCACTAGCTCCTATTGAGACATACTCTGACCCAGCATCCAATATAATAGCTCTATCCCATTTGTAGCCCTGGTTAAGAATTTCTCTTATACCTGTTCCACCCACTTCCTCGTCTCCAGTAACTATTAGTGTAGGCTGGTACCTTAATGCAATACCCTCATCTTGGAGTTCGGTGAGAGCTGCAATAGCAGCTACAATAGCCGATTTATCATCTGCAGCGCCTCTACCATAGATTTTACCATCCCTAACAACTGGTTGGTATGGATCCATCTCTTCGCCATTAATCACCCAAGGACCTCTCGCTGGAATCACATCGTAGTGGGTGATTAACGCAACAGTAGGACCCTGAGCTGGAACTGAAATAAATAATGTGGGTATTTCGCCCCCAAGAATATCTATACTTTCTACATCAAGCCCATGCTTCTCGGCTAATCCCTTGATGGTTTCTGCTACTTCATGATACTTCATTCTAACAATTTTGCCATCCTTCCTCGTTACCTCAGAAGGAATTTTTACTAAGGAAATTAGGGACTCGACTATGTTTATTGATTGCATAAGAAAATATTTCTAGCGAGAAATTTATTGATTAGGGTAGCCTATCCCCCAGTACTTTAACCCTATTTTTTCTGCCTCGTGGGGTTCTAGGAGTCTTCTTCCATCAACAATTATACCTAGTTTCGGTCTTATTTCTCCCCTTAATATTTTTTCTTTAAATTCCCTGTACTCGGTTACTATGACCGCTATGTCTATCTCCTCCCCTCTCCAAGGGTAAACATTAAAATGATTTATAATCTCATCATTGCTAGCAAGAGGATCATGCGCGTAGATTTTTGCGCCCATCTCTTTAAGCTCCTTTATTATGTTTTTCGCAGGTGATTTATAGTACTCTTTTACGCCTGGCCTGAATGTTAAACCTAGTATTAGTATCCTCGAGTTCTTAATTGATTTCCCTTCTGAATTCAGTGCTTTAAGGATAAGATATACAGTATGTATAGGCATTGAATCATTGATAATACGTGCTTCACTAAGTAGCCTCATATTTAGCCCTGCTTTTTGAGCCGTGTATATGAGGAAGTAGGGGTAAACTGGTATACAGTGTCCCCCAACCCCAGCGCCAGGTTTATGTATATGGCTATATGGTTGTGTATTCGCTGCACGTATTGCTTCATAAACATCAAACCCCATAATTTCAGCATATTTCGCTAGCTCATTAGCTAAAGCTATGTTTACATCCCTGTAGACGCCCTCAAAGACTTTTACTGCCTCTGCTACACGTAGGCTGGATACAGCTATAACACCTCTCTTGTTTATGGCTTCATAGAATCCACATACAGCTTCAAGCGTCTTGGGGTCACTTGCCCCAACTATTTTAGGGTAGCTTTCCGTGATATCCTTTATCATTCTACCACTCATTGTCCTCTCCGGAGCATGAGCTACACCAAAGTCTTCACCCATCTTTAGTCCCGATAAGTCCTCGAGTTTCTCTCCAATTTTCTCAGTAGTCCCCGGCGGTAGAGTAGTCTCGGTTATAACTATATCTCCTTCCTTTAGCCCCCCACCTATAGTCTCTACAACAGCATTTATATTTGAGAAGTCTGGTTTACCATAGCTATCAACTACTAATGGTACAACAATTATGTGAACATCTGATACCTTAGCGGCATAATCTCCATTTCTAGTAGCTTCAAGTTTTTTATTCGTGACACACTCCAGTAGGAGATCCTCTAAACCGGGTTCTTCTGGCAGGGGATTAATTCCCCTATTTATTTTATTAATTATGTCTTGCTTTATGTCTACTCCGATAACCTTTGCCCCTCGACTGGCTAGAACCACAGCTAGAGGTAAACCAAGTTTACCTAAACCATATAGTGCTACAACAATGCTGCCCTGAGATAGAATTTTTCTTGCTTCCTCCCTAGTTAAACCTAGTAGTTTCATTAATATCATCCTTCAACAAATAGGGAATTATTTTAATCTAGCTCCCCTCTATTCCCGCATTAATCATTTTCTATACACTCTAGTAGATGTTTTTATGTATCTAAATTAGTGGTAAATTAAGTGAGCATGGGTTATGTTACTTGATAAAGTAAAGTTTACTGTTACCAGGGAGTTAAGGGATATTCTCGATGAGGTAGAGATTAAGTTACGTGAGGTAGCACAACAGATAGAGGGTAGAGGCTTTAGCTCTTCGGGATATGTTGATGGAAGTTACGTCCTAGATGAGAGAAGAGGGGCTTTCCTATCCGTATTTTCAACTGCCTCCCTAAGCTTAAGGGGTAATAGGTTCTACAAGAGAATGAAAGGTTCAGAGTACCCGGTACCCTATATCCTTATCCCTAAGGTCTATGGCGAGTCTAGAAGTAGTATGTTGATGGAGATTGCCGAATTTATTAGTGGTCTTGATCTTATACGACGTGGTACTGAGTCTCTCTTCATGGATGGAAGCTATCTTTCTGTACTTATGTCTCCCTTCGGAGCTATACGTGACGTAGCATCACGATTTTCCCAATTGCCGTTCTCATCTGAAGCCATAGAGGTAGCTGAGAATCTAGGGGAAACGATAATACTCACCATAGGAGAAGTACTTTCTAGCAAAGATCCATATAATATCTTTATCTCTACTCTAAGAGTTATAGATGAGTATGGATCACTTCTATACAACGAGTTATCTAAACTCTTCAAAAGGTACCTGGGTTATACCTATGCTAGGAAAGATTTACTGGATTATAGCATGGTTTATGTCGAGGAGACTACTTTTATGAGCATCATCAATACGTTATTGGAGGAGGCAAAGGAGAGAGATGTGGGTGTTTTCTGGGTAGCTAAGGATAGCGAAAGTAGAGTCCTTGCTGAGAAGGAACAACTACTTGGATGGTTTACTGATTTAACACTACTGGATTACTCCTGGAGAAATCTAGGAAATATATTTCTCCAAATAGACTCTCTACCGCCTGTTGGTTTCCCCAAGGAACACGTATGTCCTAGGAAACTCAGGAAATATTTTACTTCAAAATGGAATAAATACGCTATCACTTACTTTAAGCTGGGAGTGAAAGGAGCGGTTATACAGTTGTCTTTCCCACTAGCTATATCTAGGGATATGGTGAATGATGCTCTAAAAACCCTCTTGAACGTCTCGGACAAGAGGTACGGGTATCCTAGACCCCTAAGCTATGCCCATAACCTAGCTGTACTGGACCAGAGGCTTGCACGCCTAATAGCAGATGAGTTGTGGCGGAGTAATAAGAACCCCTTACTGAAGTCTATTTTAGCTCCTTCAGGGAGGTATTTGCTCGGTTTGAGGTGAGATTTATGGAGGAGGTTGGAAGAATCATAGGTATTTATGGAAGAAATATTATAAGGATAGCTGTTCCAGAAGAAAAATTGGACCTCGTCTCTAGACCTGGAGCCTACATTAAGGTTGAGGGATCCAATGGTCTATGGCTTTATGCTATGATTATAAGCTTTAATCTACTTGACGAGTTATATAGGAGAGGTAGAATAATTGAGGAGTTCGAAGGCTACCTAGATTTCCGTCCCTCGAGGAATGAATTAGTAGCATCTCTCATAGGATACGTTAGTAATAATAGGGTAATCAAGGGTGTTCCAGTACTACCTAAGCCTGGACAGAGGGTTTACCTAGTTTCTGGGGAGGAATTGAGAAGCATTATGGGTGATGGTGAAGTAGAGATAGGTAATATTACATACCAAGGTGATGTACCTTTTAAACTTAAGTTAAATATGCTTTGTTCAAGACATTTCGCTGTCCTGGCAATGACAGGAGCTGGCAAATCTAATACAATTGCAGTAGTATTATCAGAGATTATCTCTAAGTACTCTTATCCAAGGATAATTCTTCTAGACACACATAGTGAATATATTCCACTAAAGAACCTTTACCCAAACAAGGTTAACATCTTTGCACCTACAGGCAGGATAGGTAGGCTGGTAAAAGCTAGGTATAACATCGAGCCGGATAGACTTGAAGTTCCACTATGGACTCTCGGCTTAGAGGAAATTGCTAGTCTTTTAAGGCTTGGATCCCAAGCAACTAAACAATTGATGTATTTGAGGAACGCTATATCGAAGATTAGGCAGGAAAAATATGTTAAAGCATCAGTAGATGACCCAATTTATTTCAGAGCAGATGATTTGTTGCATGCTCTACAAATGTCTAGAGGAACTGGAGATAGATCACTAATTGATCTTAGACTTAAAGTTGAAAACCTACTTGAGGATCAGGATTTATACTATATTACCCGACCAAGTATTAGTGATAGGATTTATGAGGAGATTGTTGAGGAAGAACCCATTAGAAGCACACTAACCTATAGTAGAATCTATGGTAGATTACTTAAACCTGGGCTTAATCTTATAGCTTTAGGAGGATTATCCAGTGAGGCACAAGCTTCAACGGTAGCTACGATACTCCGCTCCCTCTGGAGAGTTATAAACGCCTATATACAGGCTGGACATTCTATACCAACACTTATCATTGTGGAGGAGGCACATGTTTACTCTCCACACGGTAGGTGGAGTCCAGCAAAAAGTATTATCGAGAAGATTGCTAAGGAAGGTAGAAAGTTTGGTATAGGTCTAGGTGTAGTTAGCCAGAGACCAAGAGAATTGTCGCAGACAGTTCTTGCTCAATGTGGTACTTTAATAGCGTTAAGAACAGCGAATCCTGAAGACCAGAGGCATATACTCAATAGTATGGAGGATATAGTGGGTGAAATGATAGAAGGATTATCTGGATTAAGTGTTGGAGAAGCATTGGTATCGGGTCCTGCAGCTCCATTACCTGCAATTGTGAAGATATATTCATTTCCAGACAAATATGGAGTTTTGCTTGGCGGTAAAGACATAGAGTGGAGCGAAGAATGGAGCAGTAAACCTGAGGAAGTAGATGTATATAAATATATTATTGGAAGCTTAGAAAGTTATGGAGAATCTAGAGGAAAGCGGCAAAGCTCCTTAGATATTTTCATGGAGTAACCAATTTCATAATAAATGGTGTTACAAATGTTTCTATTATAGCGGCAACAAAGAAAATTGGTATGAGTCCAAGTATGATATATGAGAATTTATCTACCTCTTCAATAAATCTTTCCTTTGATGTTAGATAAGTTATAGATAATTCTAATCCAGCAGCTACTGAGATAATGAAGCCAGGTATTTCTATAATGCCGTGAGGGAGAACTGAAGCAATAAATAAGTTATGTTCTACTATCGAAGCCACAAGACCTATAATGTAACCATTAATTATAGCTATAACTATAGGAGCTAGGGGAGTGAAGATAGCTGAGAATACTGTATATGACGCTATGTACCAGTTATGAAAGAAAATATCAGTTGTTAAAATAACTGGTAACTCCTCGAATACTGGGTTATCTAAAATAAGATTTAGAAATTTTCTTGCATTCTCTCCCGGACCTATTAGGAAACCGAGAACAAAGGATAGAGTAAAAATAGATATACTTGCAAGAATATATTTTCCTCCAGTATAGATGAAGGACTTAATAGTTACTAACCCGTCCTTCATATTTTTGAGAAATTCCCTTAGTAAACTTTTCCTTACTGTACTAGCTATAATTACTTTCTCGCCCTTCACCTCTAGGTACAGCAGTATTTTACCTAATCCCTCGATAGAGGATATAAAGAGAATATTTATAAGACTTGAAAAACCTAATATATCAAAATAAGAGTAAGATAAAATTTGTGAAAATACTCCTATAAATATTCGTAAAAGTAATATAACAAGTATAAAGATAATCGTTCTTCCAGGTATTTTTAGGAAAATTTTTACACTATCTTTGAGTGAATCTAAAGGCCCTTTTTTCTCTAGGGAGGCTATTAAAACACTATAGTATAGTAGAAGAGATATTACTAGTAGATAGATAGCTACCAAGATTATTGATAATAATAAAGATACCAATGTTGATAAATTTTCAAAAATAGCTGTACTTAGGGTTTCTATCGCATCAAGTATGAGGAAACCTAGAAAAATGGTTGGGGAGAAAACTAAGATGTTTTTTAGAAAAGCAGCCAGTATGGACTCCTTTAGCGAACTAATACCATTTGTAATGAAATCTCTTAAATGAAATCTCCCTTTTGTCCAGAGAATCTTTGATGCATTAAAGAGGAAACTACCAGTAACTCCTTCACCAAGACTCAAGGAGATTATGTATGCGATACCAGCTATAATTATAGCTGGTTTCAAATACCTTATAATCGTCATTAAAAACCCAGGAATATTTGTTAAAGACCCTGTTTCTAAGGAGCTAAATACTTTTAGGATATCTGGCTGATTAAGTAAGAAGAGTATTAGTGATATTACTGTAATAGAGGTGATTATTTCCGAGGCTCCTCCAAGGAGTATAGATAATAGTATTTGAGGGTATTTTAGAATATAATTGAGAGATGATGAAAGAACATCAATTACACCTAGTTTATCCCCTCTGCTATGGGAACTGATGATCATGAAGTATAGCCTATTTATAGCTTCCTCTCTGCTCAGTCCTTCTTGTTCCATCATATTTCGTATAATGCTCTCTAGGATCTCGTGGGGATTTGGGTAGTATCTTGAATAATGTTCAATTAGGAACAAGTATTTATCGTAGTGCTCCATGCTCATTGATTCATAGTGTTGGTATTTTTAATTCTTTCCTGGGTCCTTCTCTTTTAGAGCCTCTAAGCCCTCCACAGGGTCAAGCATATCTCTATATTGATGATGCTTCTTGAAGAAGCGAATAGCATAGGAACATATTGGTACTATCTTAAGTCCATGCTCTCGTGCGAATTCTATAGCTTTTTCTGTTAAGATATGAGCTATACCTCTACCCCGGTAGTCCGGATGTGTATACGTGCTTACAATATAGAACTTATTATCCTCCATTTTGTACTCAAGATAAGCAAACTTTCCTGGTTCAAGCCTTATCATGAATTTGTTTATCCCTGGTTTATGTATTATTTTATATTTTTCTGTCATATAACTTAGAGTTAAAATAGTAATTAAAATACTTAACTATATATTAAGATACTTTGATGCATTAAATTTTCAATATCTCTACTATACTTGGAGCAACTGAAATCCTAGATACTGGTGAAGGAACAGTATCAGTTGCTACAACCTCTTTTACTCCAACTTTAAGTAGTTTATCTAAAGCTCCTTCAACCATTACAGCATGTGTACAAAATGCGTAAACACTCTTTGCCCCTCTCGATAATACACTCTTTGTAGCTAAAGCTACAGTACCTCCGGTACTTATTATATCATCAACAATCAAAACATCTTTTCCCTTAACACTAATCTCTTTAGGTAATGCAGTTACCTCTCCTGTTACCCTATCTCTGCTTTTCACTAAATAATCGAATTCTGCTCCCAGTTCACCTGCGACTAACTTAGCTCTCCTTAGTGCGCCTCTATCCGGAGCTAAGACAATAGGATTCTCGAGCTTGTTTTTGAAATACGTTGCTACTTCCTTGTAGGGAATAATGTTGCGATAAGGTATACTTAGCCACTCCTTTAGAGTATCCTCCTTATGTATATCAACTGTAATCAAGAGATCTGTGCCAAATGCTTCGAGACTTCTTAGCACAACTTTTGCACTAATTGGCTCACCTTCAAGGAAACGTTTATCCTGTCTTGCATAGGCCAGGTAAGGTACTACTACAGTAATATTATCTGTCCCCATCCCGCTTAACGCTTCAATTATTAGTAGAAGTTCAAATAGACGTTCACTCTGCGGAGAATAAAGTGATTGAATAACAATAGCTCTTCCCTCCGGTTTCTCTGGAATCCTTATATATTGTTCACCGTCTGGGAACCTCTTCCTCTGTACTAAAATCATTTTCTCATTCAAAGCTAAAGCTATTTGAGCACCAATCCCATTACTTGATGGAGTAACATAGACTGTCATAATTACCAAGGGATACAATTATTAGAGAGTAAAAATAGATTTCCGGCTTAGGTATATACTAGATAACCTAGTATATTGTAGGTGCTATCTATTGAAGAAGGTCATTATAGTACGTTTAGGAGAAATAACAGTTAAAGGTAGAAAAACCCGAGACCGGTTTGAGAGAATACTAATTAACAATATAAGGGATGCTCTACGAGAAAAAGGTATAAGTGGTGAAGTAAGGAGAGAGTGGGGGCGAATATACGTATACGCCAATAAGGAAGCCATTGATGCTTTACGAAGAGTATTTGGTATAAAATCGCTCTCTCTAGCTTATGAGGCCGAATTTAAAACATTTGAGGAGCTAATAGATCTAGGAGAAAATTTCTTTAGGGAAAAAATTAGAGGAAAAATCTTTGCTGTAGATGCCCGAAGAGTAGGACAACATGATTTCACCTCCATGGATATTGAAAGAGAGCTGGGAGCTCGTCTTAAGATATATTCTACAGGTGTGAACTTAGAGAGCCCTGAAGTAACCGCTTTCGTAGAGGTGAGATTTAATAGAGCTTATTTCTTCACTGAGATGATTCCAGCCTATGGTGGATTACCTATAGGTTGTGAAGGCAGAGTTATATGCTTATTCTCCGGCGGCTTTGATTCAGCTGTAGCTGCATGGTATATGTTGAAGAGAGGAACCAAGGTACACTATCTCTTGTGTAATTTGGGTGGAGAAGCCTATAAATTAGCTACCCTAGCTGTAGCTAGAGTATTGGCGACAAAGTGGAGTTACGGGTATAGACCTAAGATGTATATTGTAGATTTTAGTAAGATCTTAAGAGAAATTAGGGAGAAAACTAAGTCCAGTTTGCTAAACGTTATCCTTAAACGATTTATGTATAGGGCTGCAGAGAAGATAGCTGGGAGAATCAACGCTGAGGCTATAGTAACTGGAGAATCCCTAGGTCAGGTTGCTTCACAAACCCTCCGTAACCTATATGTTTCTTCTAAGGCTACTAAGATCCAAGTATTTAGGCCGTTAATAGGTTTTGATAAAGATGAAATAATCGAGTTGTCTAGAGAGATTGGAACGTACTCTTTATCCTCTCTTGTTAAGGAATACTGTGGTTCTTTTGCTGAGCACCCAGAAACCCATGCTGATCTACATGAAGTTGAAGAGGAGGAATCTAAGATAGATATGGGAATACTGGATGATACTATAGAGAAAGCTGAGGTTATAGATTTAAAGTCCCTCAAAGAAATAGAGACAACAAGTGATCTCGAAATAGATTTCATACCTGATAACTCCGTTATTGTGGATCTTCGCAGTCCAACGAAATATGCTAGTTGGCATGTTCCAGGAGCTATTAATATAGATTTCATTAAACTACCCGAACAGCTTAGCAAACTTGATAAAGAAAAAATGTATATTCTTTTGTGTGATGAAGGGGCTCTGAGCAAAGAAGCCGCATATATGCTGAGAAAGCTAGGTTATAAGGCATATAGTTTTAAAGGGGGAATAAGAAAATTAAAGAGAAAAGTTAGGATTTCTTAGAAAAACCTAGTCTTTTCTCGAAATATTCATCGACTTTTTTCTTCAGGTTTTCCGGGATTTCACGTGGGAATGGTAGTATCTCTGCATCAGCTATTTCCAATAAGAAACTTAGAACTATGGGACCTAGAGTCTTGTATGCAAGCGGATGAACATACCTTAAGTTATCTCTAACAGTATGTATATCGTGCCCAGCACCACTCCCTCTGTAGAAATTTACAACCGGTATATTTTCCCTAGCAAATGATGTACCATCAGAGCTCATTATATCCTCAGTGATTTTCATGTTTAATCCATTTCTCTTAGCTAATGCCTCAACATAGTTTACTAGACTCTTTGGTCCAGTTACTACAGCAGAGTTTGTTCCTATACCGCCACCATGTACATCGAGATTTACAACAAGCTTTATTTTCTCAAGCTCTTCCTCATGTCTTTCGACATATGCTCTTGAGCCTCTTAGTCCTAGTTCCTCTCCACTAAAAAGTATGAACCTTATGGTCCTTTTTGGACAAAAGCTTTTTAGTGCTTTAGCAAGTGCTATTACGAAGGCTGTTCCTCCAGCGTTATCTATAGCTCCTGGAACATCGTATACGCTATCGTAGTGGGCTGTAACGAGAATTATCTCGTCTGGATATTTTTTTCCAGGAGCCTCTGCAATGATATTGTAAGAAAGCGCTTTGTAGAATTCTTGATCTAGTATTAGCTTTACACTCTTTGCTTTAAGTAACTGATATGCATCGTCAAATCTTATATAGACCGCTGGTAAATTCCCATAACTCCTGTACCACTCAACTGGTATATCTATGTGGCTTAGTTCACGATAGGGTGAATTTTCAGTTATTACAAGCCCAGATGCATACTTTGCTAAAAACGCCCAGCTATCACGATCAGGTCTTGAGGAAGCTAAGCCTATCCAACCTTTACGTGTGGGTATAAGTAACCTATCACTATTTTCCACATATATTAGCTCTCCCTCTACTCCCTCGGGCCCTGTGGATCCGCTAAACCCTACACCACTACACTCGATCTCCTTATGGTTGGGATTAGTTACTTCTAAATAGGCTCTCTTTATATTAAAGACTTCTATCTCAAAGGACTCAGTAAACGCTTTATACCCGAAAGAAGACAACTCCTCTATAATAATCCTACGAGCTCTTTCCTCACCCTTGCTTCCAGAAAATCTTGGCTCCTTTGCAAGTTTTAGTGTAAGTTCATATATATAGGATGTATCAAGCTTGTTATCTATCATCTCTTATAGCAATAGCACTATGTATAATAAAATACGCGCATAGTATCTAAAGAAAATTTATTTTCTAGATGATTTGTAGAAAACTGGGTGTCTGGAATGAAGGGGTGGATAGTTCATTTCCGTCTAGGAGGGAATAGATATTATCCTAGACAGGTTATATTAGAGATACCTGGTATTAAATCTAGAGATTTTTACAAACTTATAGGGAGAAAAGTAGTGTGGAAGAATCCGCAAACAAACAAGAAATTTGTAGGTAAAATAGTTAGGCAACATGGAAAAGGGGGAAGGGTTATAGCAGTATTTAGAAAATCCCTGCCGGGACAGGCACTGGGCACAGAAGTAGAAATAATTTAGCCTCCAAGTAGGGGCTCAGCTTCGACGGCCCAATTCATCTCTTCATTCCGGATTCAAATCGTCATCGCCTACTAAGATTTTAGTAAGAACTGTGTTTTTAGTTTAATGTTTTTTGTACAAAAATCGGAGGTAGAATTACAATTGTATGTTTGGCACCTCAGTTTATGCGGGCGTCTTCATACCTTCAAGTTCCGCCTGAGATCATCACCACTCAATTTTAGCTTTTCCTTATTAAAGCCTTTACGGATCGTCTAGCTCTCCATAACTTATACTCATAGGCTAGTATGAATATAAGTAGTACTAGTAGTATTATGCCTAGAACCATTCCAACGAATTCCCAAAATCCAAGAACTATTTCATCCATACTGAATATTCTTCTTGTTTATAAAGAAAAAATGTATCGTTTACTCTATTTTATCTACGTTATTGGCAAAACCCAAACCATCTATTAACCTAAGGGTTAAATCTGCCACTTCCCTGTCAACTAGATTCCGGAAAGCTTCATCTTCTTCATATAATTCGATGATAGCTCTTCTATATGGCCTATCTCCTGAACGGTCTCTCAAATTTAAAGCTATAAAGGAATAATACCGGAAAATGTCGGCTAGCGGATTATATGGATCCTGAGTTTTCTCTATGTTTTCTTCATACTCTTTTAGCTGTCTTTCCATGACCTCTGAGTATAATGGTCCTCTAGTCTTTACTTCCCTCCTGACATAATCGATCACAGCATCGTAGACTTCCTCGTATAACTTCCTAGGTCTACTCCCAGTAGATTGCCAGGCCATTAGCTCTAATAAAAGTTCAAAATATATTCCCGATACCTTATACTTAAGGTCGCGCGATGTAGCTTCTTTAACAACATCGTAGACCCCCCTACCTTTTCCAGACCAGGGTGTGCTACCGCTTCCAGAATGGAATGACAAAAGTGCACCAAATGTTCTAGCAATTGCTGCTAAACGCTCAATTCTCTTTTTAAGTACTTTTAAATCTCCCCGATAATCCTGCTTTTTCTCAAAACCTATGTTTGGTGCAATGTAGTCTACTGGAACATTTAATTCCCAAAGCTCCCTAAGATAAAACAGTAAGTCCTTTTCTTCAGTTATCACTGGTGTTTCATCAAAAGCTATTTCTATCCCGAAAGGCCATCTAATTCTATGTTCTAGGTAATCGTATATTCTCACTGTAGTAATAAGACTTCTATAGTACTTTAGCGCTAAGCGCATCACTTCCTCCTCAGAGAATACTAGTCTAAAACTCTTGCCACTTGACCCTATGAATAAATGTCTTTTGTTTATATAGCGTGATAAAATCTTCTCTTTATTATTGCCGAAAACATCTCTAAATCTCTTCTTCAGATCTTCTCCTGAAAGTCTCTCTACGGAATAATCTATTAATTCACATGCGTCAATAGTAAAGAAATTTACATAACCTGTTTGTGCCGCTTCATCAACTTCTGAGAAAATATATTTTAGAGCTCTTTCTATATCTTCATCTCCTATCTCTACATACTCCTTTACCCCTGAGATTCTTTTCACAGCCTGAGCACTTGAAGTTGTAACCGTTAAGTGATCCGCTTCCATCTCAACCAAGACTCCTGCCTTACGAGCGTACTTCGCACCTAGAGTAAGATATTCTTTTATTGAGGTCCCTGTATGCCCCATACTTATTTCATATTTCCCGGGAACAGCATTAATTACGTATTCTGGAGCGGTTTCCCTTCCAAAAGATAGCATTAATCCGCCAGCTACTCTTCTAAGCCTGTAAGCATATAGGATTCCTCTCAGAAAGACCTGTGGTAACCGTATACCTATTGCTGGATGTGAAACTACCCCTAGGTATCGTGGCGTATTAATCATAGCAAATGATAAAGGGGGAACGGCTGGATTAATATTCTCCCATTATTTTAGCATACCTCTTTCCTCGAGTATGGATGCAACATGCTTCACTATACCGTTTGTCCCTACCATTTTCATTCTGTTTAAAGCTGTAGCATTTTGTGTCAACGGTAGGGACTTCCGCCTCGCCCACAACCCTTTCTTAAGGGCTGTGGGTTCATGGGTGGCTGTCGTGGGTAACGGCATGACCCACCCATCTACGCTACGCTTTATGGGGCTTGGAGCATTGCTCCCATCGCCCCGCTGGGCTTTGAGGAGGAGATTCCAACAAGCTACTATGTCGCGGTGCCACAGTTCTTTACTCTTAGAGCACGTCCCTATTCTAGAGCCGTTGCTATAGATTATTGGGCTGTTATGTATTGGGCAGAGCTTTGAGGTATTTTTTGGATTAATGTAGATTACAGGTACTCCGTGTTCCCGGGCCTTCTCCTCTACGGCTTTTTGAATTCCCTTGAAAGATGCTTGGAATATCCTGTGACGTAATTGCTTATCCTTCACCCTCTTAGCCATGTTGTTGGCTACACGTTTGCCTAGCTTCTCAACGACGATAGCGTATCGCCTCTCGTAAGCTGTCCTAACTATTATGTTGGCTATCTTCCACCTAATATCAAGCTTTTTCTTCCTCTCCTTAAGCTTTTTCAAAACTTTTCTTTTAGCTCTCGACTTCTTACCGTAGAGTTTATCGTATTTTTCCTGTATCCTCTTCCTACGATAGTGGTAGCCTAGGACGAGCTTCCTGGTGTCTGTCTCAAAGAGGTAAGCTATATCATCAACCAATACTGCTACGTTGTTCTCGTTAACATCAAGTGGCAAATAGCCTCTAGGCTTGTACTCCTCAACATCTTTGATGAATGTCAGGTAGATTAATAGCTGTCTATTTCTCCTATCAAACTTTATCTTGACTTCACTAGCTAGCTTCCATCCATGATTAACGTATCTCCAATACTGTTTATGTGCCTCCACCTCTATGTTTATCCATCCTTTATGGGTAGCTATCCTTATTGATGTATATCCACCAGGTTTCCATAGGTGATCGTCAAGCCATATACTAACTCTCCTAACCTCTGGGTACTCTCTTCCAGCGAATCCAAGCTTCTTTAATCTAAGGAAGCCCTTAACTCTAGTACTAGCGTCTTGGCATGCAGTATAGATGTAGTGGCTTGGTAGCTGTGGATAAAGGCTCCTCACTTCACGGTACTTTAACGCTTTAAGCTTTGTAAAGCTCTTGATGCTATTTCTCACAGCAAACATCGTTAACTGCTCTACTATGTTGCGGTACATTCCCTCGAGCTCAACGAAAACCCTAAATAACTTCCTTGGAATCTTAACACTCTTAACAATAACTGTCCTCGCTACTCTAGCCATTCTTCTCAACCTCTTCTAGGAGCTTCTTGAAGCCTTGAACTAGCTTCTTTTTCCTATGGCTCCTCATACCGTAGAGCTTGCTAGCAAACGACGTTACTATTGTTAACAGGTCTTCTATAAGCTCTTGGTAGGTGTCTTTAGGCTCCTCTCCAAAAACGACCTCTATCCTTACACCATATTGTCTGAGGAAGTACTCTAGGTAGTTGAACCCGAACCTAGTGAGTCTATCCCTATAGGTAACGACTACTACGTCTACCTGCTTATTCGAAACGTAGTTGAATAGCTTCAATAATCCTCTACGGTTAGCCTTAAGGCCACTTGCTACATCGCTAAGAATGTCTACGACCTTGTATCCTTTAGCTGTGCAGTATTGGGTGAGATACTGTATCTGCCTCTCTAAGCCACTTTTTTGGTTAAGGGAGCTTACACGAGCATATATGACTGCTCTAACCTCCTTAACTTTAGCTCTACCACCTATAATTCTCTCTACTTCGCTCTCCGGTATCATCCACCTACCAGTTGGAGTCTTAACAGCCCTAATCTTACCAGAATAAATCCACCTTTTTAAAGTGATGAAGCTGATCCCAAGACGTTTATATGCTTCCCTCGGCGGTAACAATTTCTCTGTCATCTGCTACTCTCAGATATAAAATGATACAGTTTGAAATATTTAAAGATTTCTGCCCTCACTAACCCACGCATTTTTAATCCACCAAGTTTTATAGCAGCTTTCCTTATGCTTCCCTCCCTCACCAAGATTTTGAGGATAAGTTTTTCATCTTCATTTAAATCATCAAGTTTTTCTAGTGCTACCTTAGCTACCTCAGCCGGGGTCATATCATATTTCCATGCAAATTTCTCAGAGAATATGGGTACGGGATATTTCTCTATCCATTTGAATGTCAGTAAATGGATTATAGTATTACTCCCTATTCCTGGGTAATGCCGTTTTAGTGCTCTAATTAGTTCATCCCGTGTTGAGAATCCATCGAACCACGCATCCTCGTCTCTTAGATCCTTTACTTTCTTCTTAATTACAGATAATATCTTCACTCTACCAAGAACATATCCTCCGCAATGCACAAATACTTGATCGCCAGGCTTTATCCCAGGGTTACCTACTCTTATC
>JALURH010000040.1 GCA_027017025.1 Thermofilaceae archaeon | reverse complement strand
TTTATTTATACTATGGATATTACCACATTACTATTAGTAATTTTTTTACTGAGAAATCAGCTTAGATTAGTTAACTAGGACTTCAACCTACATATGTGTTTTGTAAAAGAATCACTTATTTATATTACGGAAATTCTTAGAACTATAACCTTCTCTCCATTGTCAAAGGTTGTGGTGGCGGATACTAGAATTATAATTCCAATAATCAAGGGTTTAAGTTTCCATTTTTCTAGCCTATGCAGTAAGGGGGCTAAGATCTAGGGGGAGGAAGGTTATTCAAAAGGTATTAAATCATTACTTAGACTGAAATTATATCCCTGGGATCTCGGAGATGTATTTTATTGCTGATAACTCGTTTTCAACATCCATTCTAGAACCAATTTTAACCTCGACATTGTCTAGAGTAAATACTTCTTTCACGAGTCTAGGGTTTGTATCAATAGTGCTTAACGCGTGGTTCCAGGTATTAACGTACACAACTATCTTATCACCCCTAACTACCTCTACCTCATACTCATGTCCAGCTTCGAAATAACCCTTGCCCCCGCTACCTATAGGCGGTATTTTCCTGACACCAAGGTTTTCCCTCAATATAAGTTGTAGACCAGTTAGATCTATCTCATAGGTAGACTCCTTCCTGACTATATAGAATGTCTCAATATCCTGTAGCCTACCCCAAGCAATAAGCCTCCATACATCGTACCATAAGTCAAGCTTGCTACCTGACGGCAGCCTATCCTCATCCCCGAAAACCAGGGTGACTTCCAGAACCTCCTTATCTCCACGCATGTATTTGCAGAAGTATACTCTCCTCAAACCATTACCCTTCTCAACATCAATCCTTGGTTGCATGAAAACTAGGTCGATACCCAACCTCTCTTCTCTACATGCAGGCGGCTCAGGTACTTCAGCGGCCTTAACTAAGACAGACTTCCTGGGTTTGAGAAAACTTTTATCCGTCTCTGAAAATCCCATTTCTCGGAGAACCTTATTGAATAGAGTTAACGCTTCATCTCCATCAAACAAGGTGTCTGGATCCAGGAGCATTAACCTAAGTCTATCAACATTCCTCCTAAACTCTTCACGCCTCATGTAGAGCTTATTGAATATCTCGGAGAGATTTTCTTCCCCCATTACACTCCAAGATAAATTAACTGAGAAATTAAATATATTTCTCAAATATATCCATCTCTAACAGTAACTACAGGCTGCCTCCGGTAGCTCTCGATCATTCTGGGAGGGTGCGGGCTTAGAGATGTTATGAGGGTAGTTGATGTTGAATAAGTGAAGCTTACACTTCGACTTCTTCAATCCCTCTCCTGCTATATCACTCCCCATATGGTCTATCAGCTGTTGCAGGCTTTTAATGAACTCCACTTTTACTTCATCTACTACATACTATGTCCGAACGCACTTTTATGAGACAGAACTATAAGTTTTAGTCCCAAATTATCTCCTTAGTGATACTATGAGCTATGTCTACTGCTTTGAGGCTAAGATAACGAGGTATGGTGGAGGCAGATACATAGTATATCTACCCAAGGAATACCAAGAAAACTCAAGAAACACCATGGAAGAAAAGTCGAGGTCATAGCAGTGATAGAGCTGGAATAAGTTACTGTAATATCGTAAAGTTTTTAGGATAATCGAAATAACCAAAACGTCATAACAACTTAGTAGTCTAAAGCAGTTATAGATCGAATAGATTCCTGCTGAACCTGAAGATTTTCTCCTCACCTCTGAAGATCACCTTAATTTTAAGCCTGGATATATTCCTAGGCAACGAGGGAGACTTCTCAATTACACCGTTACTAACATTTATTCCCGCAATAGCTGTTACAATAGCATATATGGCTGCTGCCGACCAAGCCTGTGGGTAATTCGCCCTGGGGACAGGGATAGGTACTGTTGTCTCATCCCTAGGTAGCCCACTAAACAGCTCGGGTAGTCCACCGAGTTTGTAGCCAGCGGAGAAGAAATCTTCCGCAATCCGGGATACATAATCCCTCTTACCTATCTTGGCTAAACCGAGTGTAATAAAGGCGTTATCGTGTGGCCAAACACTACCGTTATGGTAGCTAAAGGGGTTATATGCAGACTCCAACGATGAGAGGGTTCTTATACCCCACCCAGAGTACATATCTGGTTGGAATAACCTATCGGCTATCTCCTCCTCGTAGTAAGCTAGGTCTGTATAGAGTAGGTGCCCTGGATTGGAGGAAATAACGGTTGAAGGCTTATTCCTGCCGTCGAGCGCTAAAGCATAGAACCTTTTATCTCTAACCCAGAAATCTCTGTTAAAGAGGCTTCTAAGATCTCTAGCCTTATCCCTGATATACGATAAATCTACGTTAAGTGTATCCCCGAGAACTTCCACGACAGTATTTAATGCTGCATACACGTAGCCTTGAACCTCTACTAGAGCCACGGGATGCACTAAAGGTTTACCCTCCTCGTCGAGTATCCCCTCGGCAGAATCCTTCCAGCCCTGGTTCTTTAAGCCCTTGGCTGACATACTCGAGTACCTTAGGTATCCGCCGCCAGCATCGAGTTTATCTAGGATCCAGTTAACGGCTTGGGTAATACTATCCGCTATCTGCTTAATTGTTCCCATATCTCCAGTCCAGTTGAGGTACTCGCCTGCCAGAATTATGAATAGTGGTGTAGAATCTATAGACCCGTAGTATTTGGAGAAAGGTATTTCACCTATCCAAGCTAGCTCCCCGAGCCTCATCTCGTGTGGGATCTTACCTGGCTCCTCCTCCCTATACTTATCCACAGTCTTACCTATGTTGTCTGCTAATACCCTGAGGGTACCTCTAGCGTACTCGGGGTAGTAGGGTAATAGGAAAAGTGAGCTGAAGATACTGTCTCTCCCAAAGATACATGCGAAGTACGGTATACCTGCGAGAAGTATTGGACCATGCTTGGTGTAAGCTGTCAAGCGTAGAATATCTCTAAGCGACTGCATTAAAACCTCGTTGAACATAGAGTTATCTGTCCACACCCGGGGAGTTATCTCATACGTCTCCCTATGCGGAATATAGTAGAAACTTGATTCCCTACCCTTAAATATCGGCCTAAAGGATATATTGAGTTCTTTAACACCCTTTGGCTCAATATTTACTTCAAACTCTATTCTCCCCAAACTAGCCCTAGCCTCAGGGTAGTACTCTACCGTAAGTATACGGGTTACTGAGTCCCTCCCACGGTATATGTAGGTTATCGTACCATTATTTATACTCGATTCAATGCTCCTAGCTACTGGTTTATGACCTCTCACCTCAAAGATATCCTCAAAGAATGAATCAAAACTATAGAAAACGTTTAACGATATAGTGTCATCTAGTAAATTATACAGGGTTAGCTTCTCCGAGAAAGCCATGTTCCATTTGAGTAGCCTATCCCTAACTACGATTATCTCATACTTCTTGCCCTTAAATAGGATACTTGAAATAGACCTCCAAGGCTTAACCTCGAAAAACCTAAGTAATCTAGCCCTAAGTCCATTTACACCAAGTCTTAAATCCTTCAAGACACGTGTATCGTACGTATAGAAGCCGTGGGAGGATTTCGCGAAATTACCTAGTGGATCAGATAATACGAAGGCTCCGCCCCTAGCTATAACAACATTATCCTTCATCTCTAACAACCTTCTTAATAACAACTTTCTGGGCCTCTATATCCTCAACCTCTGCGTCGAAACCGCCAACACTAAACCTACCCTCCTCGGATTCCAGAATGAAGTTATTAATATCAATAGACCTATTTACTGAAACAACTATGCCCCTAAGCTTTAGGTTTCTCCTCTGTTTAACATCTCTTCCCTCAACCTCGACAATAGGTTTATACCCCCTCTCGAGTAGTGCCTCAACTTCATTAAGAGCCATACCGAACTCTAGGAAAACCTTAGGATATGACTTGGGATCTAAGCTCCACGAGTGAATCTCCCTACTATTCCTCCACGTACGCTCAAATATGTTGAGGAGTCTCCATATCAAATCCTTCTCCCTAATAACGTAGCCGTAGATCTCCTGCGCTGGAACTGGAGGCTTATATGGGCTGAAGAATCTTCTCCTAGCGTATATAGCTGAATCCATATCTGATACAGCTAGGAGGAAGTTACCTAGCTTCGACTCCCTGAGCCGTATATTACTGAAACGTTTAAACCTTGAAACCATGTCAGGGGGGATATGTGGAAAGACGAGCATATACATGTTTACCCCTCTTTCAAGTGCGGTAATAAAAACATCTACTCCTCTCCGCAGAACATCTAAGGGCATCTCTGTACAAACCTCGTACCGTGCACTAGATAAAACCTCGATTATAGAGGTCATAATACCATTAAAGCCCCGGGTAATTGACACATATGTTTCAGACTCCTCAACCTCCCTCTGGAGAGCCCTTAACTCATTTATTGCATGCTCCATCTCCTCCCTAAGAATATCTAGATGAAACTTCTTGCTCTCAATAAGAGAATCGATACTATTGGCAATATACACCTTGGGTCTACCCATAGAAACCCTGAGGAAACCTTTCCTCATAAGGCTAGAAAGGATATTATAGAGCTGGGGTTGATGAATATCTAAAGCCTCTAGGAGATCCTTAACTGTAGCACTGCCCCTCAGCGCTATCGTTAAATATATCTCCGCTTCACGCTTAGTTAAACCCAGCTCGCTAAGGATATCCTTGATCTTATCGAGGGAGGCAGTAATTGGAACCACCCCAACATACTATATAATCAACAATATTTATATCTAAACTAAAAAACTTATATACTATAATTTGATAGTATTAACCTCTATTACTCCTCAACATTGATTGCCAATATCTCTACCCAACCAAACTATTGGCACTTTTCTGTCAAAGCACTATTCACCTAGTGGTCTGTTCCCACAGAGGTCAAATATCATTGTATGAAAGATACAGAAGCTTTGGTGAAGATTCTCAAGCTCATCTATAACCAAAATACTAAGCTTAAGTTATGCATATGTAGCTATAGACGTGTTAGAGCACTATTTTTAGATGATATTCGCTATCTTTACTGGGAGGTTTTTGAAGTGTTTATCAAAAGTATATATTTCCTCTATGCCGTATTCTCCCATTTTAGTGTAAGCTAGAGCATCGTTCAAACTAACGCTATAGCGCTCCGCTATAGCGAGAGCTTTCTCATAGTCTACCCTACTCACCCCAGCTATCTCCACGTTTTTCAGCGAGAAAAACCTCGACGCTAAGTAAATACTATAGTGTAAGCCTATATGGGACTCTACTATATTAAACACCTCGCTTAAGTGTACAACTGTTGTCAAGACAGTCTCTTCCCCTTCATCCACACTCCTAACGATGTTTTTAGCCTCCTTTTTTATCAACATCTCCCTAGGCTTTAGCTTCCTTCGGGGCTTTAGGTAAGCATGTAGGAAAACGCTAGAATCGAGAAACCTCATAGCCCTCACTTTAGCAACGACTTCCTAAGCTCATGAGTATCTGTGAAATCCTCTACATCTACTTCAATACTATCGAATAACTCACCTAACCTAAGAGATTTCACAGGCTTAAGCCTTATCTCATCTCCTACAACCTCTAGGAGGAAAAATGTAGAACCCATCCTCTTCCTGATACGGGCTGGGATTAGGATACGGCCTTGATCATCCATTTTAACAACCGCAATCATAAATTCACCACATTATATAAACTGTGGTGAATTATATAAGGGTGGTGAAGAGAGGTAGTAATGGCATAAATATTCTAGGTAACAAAATATATTCCTTTCACTTCCTATCTCTTCAGAAAAGATTAAGAGTAGAAAATATAAAGTCAGAATTTTAAGCTCCCTATTTCTCATACACTCTTAAATCTAGTATCTATTAGTATTAGATAGTTCAGGTTACTACTC
>JALURH010000039.1 GCA_027017025.1 Thermofilaceae archaeon | reverse complement strand
ACTATCTTTTGGAAAATTCCTAGCTACTGTTACGATAGCTACTATACTATTCCCGTTGAAACTTACCCTAACTCTATCATGGGGCCTCACATCAAGTTTCTCGGCAACGCTATCATCTACTATGATGGTATATAAGCCGCCTTCATACCCTAGTAGCTGTGCACGTAGCCTCATAGGGAAAACCTCTAGAGGGGGGATTATAATTGTATCAAAGCGATATATAAACTTTGTCTTGTTCTAAATAACATGAATTATTAGGTGAGGCAATTAGGTAAGACATAAGTAAACTGTTTTCATTAAAGATGAATAGCTACAATATTCCTTAATATAAAGGTTCCGATAAGTATTTTGGGGGAACAGAATGTTTGGTTGGACTGGCAATTTTCTCCGTGTAGATCTCTCAGCAGGACATGTCTATGTGCAGAGATACGATGGAAACCTTGCTAGGAAGTATGTGGGGGGTAGAGGTTATTCCATAAAAATTCTGTGGGACGAGGTGCCACCAGGTGCTAATCCTCTAGGACCAGAAAATAGGCTTGTTTTATCTATAGGCCCTCTAACTGGCATCCCTGGCCCTAGCACCGGGAAGCTTGTTGTAGCAGCTAAGAGTCCACTAACATACGGCTATGGTGACGGTAATGTTGGTACCCGAGCCGCTGTAATGCTGAAGAGAGCGGGGTATGATGCTATAATAATCTCTGGTATTTCGAAGAAACCAGTGTATATATACATTGAGGATGGTAAAACCGAGATACTTGATGCCGAAGATCTCTGGGGACTAGATACCTTCAGAACGGAGAAGGTTTTAGCTAAGAGGCATGGTGCCGATACAGGTATATTATCAATAGGTCCAGCAGGCGAGAATAAGGTAAAATATGCTACAGTTATGTCACAGGAAGGTAGGAGTGGCGGTAGAACAGGTATGGGAGCTGTTATGGGAAGCAAGAGGCTTAAAGCCATAGTAATTAGAGGAACAAGAGAGGCCTCTATAGCTAATCCAGAGGAGTATAGGAAGGTTGCATCAGAGGCTTACCGTGATGTAAGGAGTCGTCCAGGCTATAGCTTCTGGAGGAGACAGGGTACTATGGCTGCAATACAATGGTCCCAAGAGAATAGCGTACTACCTGTACGTAACTTCAGCGAGGGTATCTTTGAGGAAGCTGAGAATATTGATGGATTTGCCATGGAGAAAATTAAGGTGGGTCAGAGAGGTTGTCCACTATGTAACGCAATATGTGGTAACATAGTAGGTGACTCTGAAGATATGATCGCTGAACTTGACTATGAAAACGTTGCTCTTCTCGGCTCAAATCTAGGTATAGGGGATCTCAGGAAGATAGCTACACTCAATAGGTTAGCGGATATGTGGGGTATAGATACAATAGGTCTCGGGGTAGCGATAGGTTTCGCTATGGAGGCTTCGGAGAGGGGATTAATAAAGGATAAGATAGAGTGGGGTGACTTTGAAGCAGCTAGGGATTTGGCTGAAAATATAGTATATAGGAGAAGTGGGTTAGGCAAACTCCTAGGTGAGAGTATAGCTAAAGTAGCGGAGACCCTGGGTGGTGAATCATTTGCAATGCATGTTAAGGGCTTAAGTATTACGGGATATGATTGTCACGCAGCTCCAGGTATGGCTCTCTCCTATGCAGTAAGTCCAATAGGAGCTCATCACAAGGATGCCTGGGTTATTTCTTGGGAGGTTAAAACAGATAGACTAAGTTATGGTAAGGAGAAAGCAGAGAAAGTCCTAGAGCTACAGAGGATTAGAGGAGGATTCTTCGAAACACTTGTTGCATGTAGACTACCGTGGGTAGAGGTAGGATTAGATATTGAATGGTATGTAAAGTTATTTAACTTAGCTACAGGGATAAAATGGGGTGTTAGTGATCACCTAAAGGTTGCTGAGAGGATTCTTAACCATATAAGGGCTTACTGGGTTAGAGAACATATTGCTGGAGGGATTGGATGGAATAGAGATAAAGATTTACCTCCCAGGAAGTGGTTCGAGAAACCGCTTACAAAGGGACCGTATACTGGAGCAAAACTAGATTTCAATAGATTTCAGGGTCTACTGGATTCATACTACGAGATTATTGGTTGGGATAAGCGCGGTATACCCAGGTATAGTACTCTGAAACGGTATGATCTATTAGATGTTGCACAAGTTCTCTCAAAGTATGTTAAGCTGGAGCCATGATTAGAGTAAGGTTTCTAGGGTACTTCATAGAACATGTAGGCCGCAATGAAATAACAGTAGAGGTTCCCAAAGCTAGAGTGAAGGATATACTCCCCAAAACAATACTTTCTCTAGCCGAAGAAGAGGCTATAATACTTGTAAATGGTGTTTCAGCTGATATGGATACTGTAGTTATGGAGGGTGATGAGGTAGTAGTAATGCCCCCTATAGGAGGTGGCTAAAGAAAATCTGTTATTTCCCTCAGCTCTACATACCTCTTTTCTTTGTGTAGATAAAGTCTAGCATTAGGGAACAATATACCAAGTTCCCTTAATATTCTCTCTTCATCATCATGGATCTCTACCACCTTATTTCTATAGCCGGAAAGGTTCTCTCTAATTAAATCGACCTTAACTATCCATCCTGGTCTGCGGTCATTGTTTTTCCTCATAAGTAGCATGTCTATCAGCTTTTTCCCTATACCTATTTTTCCAAGTTGATCTAAGGTGGCTCTTCTTAATCTCTCCGGCCTACCTGTAACTAAAACTATTTTAGTGCCTTCCCTTGCTTTCCTTAAAAGTAATTTTACCCCGATCTCTCTAGGCTCATCCAATGAGAGAAGATCTTCTCTAAGAAACGTTGACCAGAAGTTTTTCGATTGTTTTGCCAGATTAAGTCTCCTAGAGGGATCAACTAGGACTCCATCTATATCGAATATAGCAATAGTATCTATAACATCTCTCGTATGTATATGCATACCTATTTTAATTTGTAAAATCCCAAGATAAAAAGGAAGCAATATGGCTCACTGGCACTCACTACCTGCAGAAGAAGTGTTGCAGAAGCTAGGTACCAGGAGGGAGGGCTTAACTAGGGAGGAGGTAGAAAATAGGCTAAGAAAGTATGGGTATAATGAAATAGAAGAGAGGAAAAGAAACCCCCTTTTAGCATTCCTAAGACAATTCAACAACTTCTTGGTCTATATACTTCTTGTCGCCACAATTTTCTCATTAGCTTTAGGCGAGGTAATTGATGCAGTTACAATTATCGCCATAGTTCTCCTCATGGCTGTTACTGGCTTCTTACAGGAATATAAAGCTGAGAAGGCTATAGAGGCTTTAAAGAAGATGCTCTCTCCCATTGCGAAGGTCATAAGGGAAGGCAAAGTAATCGTAATACCTTCTAGGGAAGTAGTGCCAGGTGATATAATAGTTCTCGAGGAGGGGGATAGAGTACCAGCGGATGCACGCTTGATTGAAGCTGAGGACCTAGAGCTTGATGAATCCTCCCTCACTGGAGAATCAGTGCCCGTCGAAAAAGAGGCAGATACTCTGTTGCCCCAAAGGATTCCAGTATCCGATAGGAAGAATATGGTCTTTATGCAGACATTTGTTGTTAGAGGTAAAGGTAAAGCAGTTGTAGTAGCCACAGGTATGAATACTGTTGTAGGCAAAATAGCTGCGAGTCTAGGCGAAATAAGGGAGGAGAAAACACTGCTAGAAAAAGAGCTGGATAGATTTGGCAGAAGAATTGGAGTAGTTTTCCTGCTTATATCTGCACTTGTATTTGTACTCGAGTTTTTCCTAAGGAAAGATATCGTCTCTGCCCTTCTCGTTGCTGTAGCTCTAGCTGTAGCAGCTGTACCAGAAGGTTTACCAGCTATAGCCACCACTATACTAGCTATTGGAGCATATAGGATGGCCAAGAGAAACGCTATAGTTCGTCGACTGAGTTCAATAGAGACTCTTGGGGCATGCACCGTTATATGTAGTGATAAAACCGGTACTATAACTAAAGGTGAGATGACGATTAAGAAAATATCCTTTGTTGATGGTGAGGTGGAAATCACAGGTATAGGACTCGAACCTGAAGGAGAATTCATCTATAATGGGAGAGCCATAAAGCCTTTAGAGCAGAGCGGTCCTTTAAGATTAATACTCCTCGCATCCGCTCTCAATAGTGACGCGGAGGTGTACAGGGAAGGTAATGAATGGAAAATAAGGGGTAGCCCCACGGAGGCGGCACTAACCATACTAGCTAGGAAGGCTGGGATAGATAAGAACATACTTTCTCAGTACTCTAGGGTAAAAACCATACAGTTCGATAGGTTTAGGAAGAGAAAAACTACTATACATAAACATGGAGGACGCTACATAATATTCACTATAGGTGCTCCCGAAATTATTTTAACAAAATGTTCAACAGAGATATACTCTACTAATGGAGTACGGAATCTGTCTCAGAACGATATTGAGAAAATTCAGTCCATAATATTTGAGTATGCATCTAAGGGGTTAAGGACTCTAGGTTTCGCCTACAAGATAGTTGAGGACGAGGATATTTTGGAGAAAGACTGGAAGGAAGTTGAAAAGGAGTTAATATTCCTTGGTGTTGCTGGTATGATAGATCCACCTAGGGAGGGAGTAAAGGAGGCAGTAGATAAGGCTAGGAAAGCAGGCATAAAGGTAATAATGGTTACAGGCGACCACAAGGTTACAGCAATGGCTATTGCAAGGGAAATAGGGCTTCAGGTTAGTGAAGACAATGCAATCGAGGGTAGCGAGCTAGACGAAATGAGTGATGAGGAGTTAAGCAAGGTTGTTGATAAGATAACTGTCTATGCGCGTGTGACACCTGAGCATAAGGCACGAATAGTGAAGCATCTCAAGGAGAAAGGGCATGTAGTGGCTATGACTGGTGATGGAGTAAATGATGCAATAGCGCTGAAAATGGCTGATATAGGTGTGGCTATGGGTATTAGGGGCACAGACGTGGCAAAAGAGGCTTCAGACCTTGTGTTAGCTGACGACAATTTCTCGACAATAGTGAAAGCTGTAGAGGAGGGTCGGGTGATCTTTGAGAATATCAAGAAACCAATTGACTACCTACTTAGCTGCAATTTCGGGGAAGTATTCACAGTGGCATCAGCGGATATGTTGGGATTACCTAGGATACTAAATCCTGCACAAATACTATGGATAAACTTAGTTACGGATGCCTTACCGGCTTTGGCTCTTGGACTTGAACCTCCAGAGCCAGGCATCATGGATCAATCACCGAGAAGCAGGGAAGAGCATCTAATAAATTGGAGAAGAATAGGTGTCTATACATTTATAGGTATGGTTATAGCCATAGCGGTGATATCAGCCTTCATACTACATATATCTAGAGGTGTAGCTATTGCTTCCTCCCTAGCCTTTACACTTTTCGTCTTCATGGAGTTACTGAGAGCTTTCTCCTCCAAGAGTGAGAATAAAAGTCTATTAGAGGTAGGATTCACCAGCAATAAGGTACTTCTTATATCGATACTTGCCAGTCTTGCTCTCCACTTAATATTGATCTATTCCCCCCTCAGAGCATTCTTTAAAGTTGAGCTACTATCTCCTGAGGATATCGCATGGCTACTTCTACTTTCACCAGTTCCATTGATAGCATCAGAAATAAGGAAAAAGATAATTAAACTATGATGAACTAACCTTATTTATTAGGTGAGTAGCTGGTGCTAATTGAACTGGCTGTAATAGCTATATTCCTAGGTGTAGCTCTTATAATCATCGGTATAATAATCTCTATGATATATCCTGTAAGAGGGAGGGAGGAAACTAGGGGTGCGGGGGTTATAATAATAGGTCCTATACCCATTTTGGTGGCAAGTGACAAGGAAGCAGCTAAAATTGCAGTGGTCTTAACCGCTATAGCTCTACTATTTTTCACACTTTTTCT
>JALURH010000038.1 GCA_027017025.1 Thermofilaceae archaeon | reverse complement strand
TTAACCCGTGCATTGGGCTACACG
Source organism: Thermofilaceae archaeon (assembly GCA_027017025.1). GTDB lineage: Archaea > Thermoproteota > Thermoprotei > Thermofilales > Thermofilaceae > JALURH01. Next base: position 5,881 of record JALURH010000038.1, on the reverse strand, counting down.
TAACTCCGCAGTAGAACTCATATATACCTGGCTCCTCTATAACTAGGGTTACTGTTTTCCAGTGGCCTGGGAGTAGTGGGCCACTATCTACACCTAGCTCTGGGATCACTAGGCTATGAACCATATCAACACTATATATCCTCAATACTACAGGTTTACCAGTTTCAACAACTATTGTTGATGGAAACCATCCACCAGCCTCCTGGATCCTAGCTTCAATAACAATAGTCTCATTGTATTCAAGTCTCTCAACAATCTCAGCGGCCCTATAGGAGTATACCCCCACTGTGAACCCAAGTATAGTTGAAACTACAACCACTAGGGCTAGGATCTCCCAAGCAAAGCTTCCCCTCCCCACCTTTGCTCACCCCATCAATACCATAGCGAAAAACAGTGCAGCTCCTACGTGGAAGATCGACATAACCGCTGTAGCCCTAATAGCCTTCCCGTGATCTTTGAAGAGGTTCATAGCGATACTATAGGTAATGTTTATCGCCAAAGCTAGCCCAAAGAGAGTTATACTCATCTGAACATAGGGCCATATAGTTGGCATAAATGGTTGCCAATTTATATCTGCTGTTCCGAGTAGGTTCCAGCCTAGACCTAGGGGGTCGGAGAACACCCTTATAGGGTACGCCCAGTTAATACCCAGTAGGGTTAGGGCGAAAGCTATCCATATGAGGAGGCCGTAGGGCGAGAGAGCATAGCTAAAGGCTAGGAAAACCTTCTTCGTCGATTCCTTCCTAGCTCCAGCAGCAATCTTAGCTAGCCACGAGAAGACGAGGAATACTGCTGGTATCAGGAGGAGACAGGTTAGTGAAACTATCCCGGCCCATTTAAGCCAGCTAATAAAGCCTTCTAGAGTTGGAGTAAGGAGGTAGAGGGTTAGGAGGTTAGCACCATATACGTTCAACATGTTGCCCCAATCCTTGATCCAAGCGTAGGGCCCGAAGAAAACCATCTCGTAGAAGAGGGCTAGACCAAACCTTATGAAACCCATCCACGCTTCATCAGCCTTCATGCGTATACGTTGGGCAAGATCCTTACCTATCATCCTTAGCTTCAGCGTCATGTTATTTACGGGACAAGACTTTAGGCACTCAAAGTCAAGGCCGCAGTAAATGTTCCATTTATTGCCTCCGGGATATAGCTTCCAGGGACAACCATAGCTCCTAGGGCTCCCCCTCACACAGCTCTTAACAACACATTTATCGCATACCGAGGGATCCTTAGACCTAACAGCTAGGATTGAGGACAGAGAGTGATAACCTATGTAACCACCAGCTGGACAAATACTTCTGCAGAAATTCCTTGGAGGAGAAACGAGGTATAGTACTACACCAAGTATGATTAATACGAGGAAAAGTAGGACTGTTACAGCGGGTCTAGTTACGAGCCAAGGTACTATCAGGGAGATACCTAGGAAGCTGAGAGCCGGGATCCACATATTGTTTAGGCGTTTAGGCCACTTCTTGTTCAGGGAGAGCCACTTCCTCGGCTCATGTACGCCTACGAGGCGTCTCCTAGCTATCCACTCGCCTAAAGCCGGGATAGGGCAGACCCCGCACCAAAGCCTCGAGCCGAAGAGAATCATAAACTCTACTAGCGCGAACCATAGGATCCAGACAACAGCTATCGAGAAGTTGAAGGCACCCATAGGGTTCCCTATTGTGCCAGCAACAAATATTAGCATGAAGACAGCTAGGTTAGGGAGTATAACTAGGAAGTGGTAGCCACGCCACCTAAGGAAGCGTTTCAGCAGAGACCCTATGCCCCGTACCTCCAGTAGGTCTATCTCCCTGTCTAGCGATACACCCAGTAGCTCCCCTCTAGGTGGCTTAGCTAATATATAGGCTACTGTAGCTATAGCTACAACCGCTACAGCGCCAAAAAATATGTAGATAGGGTAGTCTGGCTCCACCACTATATCTGCAACCATAAAGGGGTGGAGTGGCCCGCAGGGAGTAGCGCATCGTAGCTTAAATTTCCCGGGCTGGTTAAACTCTATTGGCCCTATCTCCTTTGTCTCCCCAGGTAGAACAGATTCCTTTATGTTGAAGCCGTCGATGTAGAAGCCGTGTGTTACATCTAGGGAGGTAACCTTGAATACAACTTTATCGCCAACCCGCAGGTATATTCTCTCCGGTATGAAGCCGAATTGACGCATCTTTACTTCAATAACCCTAGTTGATCCTGTGCCAGCGTAGAGCGATGGAAGCAGAAAATAAGATACTGGGAGAGAAACCAAGGTAGCTAGCAGAATAAGTTGGATAAAGATCTGGCTCCTCCTCACGTTTAATCACCCTTTATGCCAGACTTTCTCAACATATTGGGGAATAACTCTGTCTAGAGCCTCGGGGTCTATGCCTTCCTTCAAGAAACCCCAGAGCTTATCCGCAATCCTCATACCCACCGTGAAGATCTCATTAGCTTCCTCGATGGAGTCCGCAGAGTCTTTGCCAGCCGCCTCTAGGAGGGAGAAAAGAAACTTGGTACCCGCATACCCACACTCTGTTCCTCGGCTAAGCCCAGCCTCTATGGATTCAGCTATAAGCTCCTTAACTGATTTCAAGCTATCCTCTACGATCCCCGGGGTAACCCAGGGGTAACTCTTTATTTTCTCCAGCTCCTTGAGTACTTCGTTATCAAGTAGGTCGCTGGAGCCCATTACTAAGCACCTACCTCCTCCGCTCTTAAGCCAACATTAAATATACCTGTAGGAGTCTTCACCCCAGTAATCTCAGCTACTACCTCGAAGGTATTTGCGTCATACACCACTACCTTATCTTCGTCCCAGACAGAGACATAGACGTATTTGCCGTCGTAGGTGAATTCTGGGTGGAGCGACCTTAAGCCGGGCTTCAAGGTTTTAACTACCTCTAGTGTCTCTGCGTCAATTACCTGGATCGTATCGTTATTGGGGCCGAAAACTGTGTCCACCCAAATATACTTGTAGCCCGTCTTACCCTCCCTATAGGATCTAATGAAGAGCCCTGGGCCAGCCGTGGGGATATACCCAACTACCTCCCACTTCTCAATATCCCAGACAGTTACGTTCCCCTCGCCGATAGATGGCGAGAAAGCTAGGTTCCCCCACACTGCGCCCGGGCCAGGGTGAGGCTTTGCTCCTGATCGTATCTTAACATGTAGTTTTAGGCGTTTAAGATCTACGACACTCATAACGTTATCTTTCTGCGACGCAACCATGAAGTATCTTCCATCTGGTGTGAGGAAAGCATCATGGAGGATTCGGCCAGCATTCTCGATTGTAGCTACGATGGGGAAATTGGGTTTCCTATAGTCAATGACCCATACTTGCCCGGCTTCCTTGAGAGCAATAATGAAGTACCCTAGGGGTGAGTCGAGGACTGCTGCAACTCTACTCTCAACGGCTTCGCCATCGGGGTCAACTCCAAATGTTTTAATCACCTTCAGCGGCTTTAGTGTCTGAGCATCAAGGATAACAGCTGTATTAGGGACATAGTTGCCTACAATAACGTATTTATTATCCCCGGAGACAGCTATCCCCCTGGTATCGAAACCTACCCTGATTCTCCTAACTATCTGCAAACTATATAGGTCGATTTTATTTACCCACCCATCCCTGGAGGTTATGTAGCCCCACCTACCATCCGAGCTGAAGCTTATTACGTGTGGCCTAACCCCTATACCCTCAATATGCTTTAAGAGTTTATGGGTTGATCCGTCAATTACAGCTATAGATCCTGCTTCCCTCTCGATAACGATCATTAGGTTCTCTACCCTACCTCCCCAGGTGACGCTACTCGGTAGCTTGTCTTCAGGCACTAATACCTGTAGGGTTTTCTCGATATCCTCTAGGCTAGTTAAAGCCACTTTTTCCTCAGCTTTCTTCTCTGGCGCCGCTACCTCCTCTCTGGGAAGCACCTTTAGTACACCTCTCATATTTGGATGTTCAACACCGCAGAAAATAGCGCACTCAAATGTGAATTCACCAACTTTGTCGGCTACAAACTCTACGGTTACTGGCTCGTTCGGAGGAATTGGGGGGAGAACCACGTTTATACCGTAGTCTGGTAGTGTAAAGGAGTGTTGCTTATATGTTGGATCCTTCTTGAATGATGATTCCACGATCTTGATAACCACCTTATCGTACTGGTAGACTACAATCTCGCTGGGGTCGAAGCCCCACTGGAAAGCCTTCATCTCTATAACGCGTGTTTCACCTTTAGGTGGGGCAGTTGCCTTAGCAGCTGGTTTCTCTAAAGCTGTCCTCAGTAAATCGTATAGAGCTCTATGAACCCTTAACTCACTCTTCACTACAGCTAGCTCAACGTAGATATTAACCATAGCTACCAGTAGGATAGCAGCTAGAGTGATAGCTAAGGCTGATAGAGTTGCCGAGAAGAAAACATCCTTCCTCACGTTTCCACCTTGATTCAGAGGTAGACTTAGCCACATATACTTAGCCCCGAGGATTTTAGGGATTGAGTATAATAGTGGGGAAAATGTTGCCTATAGTATCACAATAATTCTTTTCCTCCCGGGGGGTGAGGCAGAAATGGACCCTAACTAGTATTTTTGGAAATAGATACTAGGCTTAGAGTAGAGAGTTAATCTTACCTCCACTACAACATTTTTCTTTCTCCCCCAAGGGGCTAGTAAAGTGAATTGTAGGTAAGCTACTAGCACAGACGTTATTGGAGAACTCTAGCTAGGATACTTAGCTATTCCAGCCATTGGTTGGTTTTGTCACCATAGTATCCACGCTGTATTTTCTTCACCTCTACGACTAGGACCTCCTTGCAGGGGGGCTTAGGGAATTTTACGTTAAAGTTATTTCTCGCTTCATCTAGTGATATAAATCTTCCTCTACCAAATATCCTGTAGGATTTAAACTCTTCGTGGTCTACCGCTAATACCATTACCCAGGGATCCTTCTCTAGATTCTTCTTCGTGACTTTCATTATCCACCTGCAGAAAAATATTTTATCCTCGTGCTCAGGGGCTAGCCTTGGACCAGGGTTCTTGCCTACAGTTATTATATACGGCTCCCCTGTCTCATAGTGTTTGGTAACTATTACGGTGAATGGTTGTTTAACCAATATATTTTTAATTTCCTCGGTTAACCTCATAGTAGAACACCACATGTATCTATGGGCTATAGGAGGTATAAGAATTTCCCGAATATTTTCGGGACTATTAATAATATTAATTATTATTTTCAATACCCATCCTCCGGGATAGAGTGTTTCCCCTATATCCCGTAGATTCTAGGGATAAAACATAGATGGTGGAAATCGCTACTTTAACGTAGTTTCTAGTGGTATCTGAGAGAGATTTATATGTCTAGGAGGGATATAATAGAGAGGCTAGTTCGTGAGCACGAAATTATTGAGAGAGCAGTTGTTGAGTATATTAAGATGGTTTATAGGGAGTACTCTAGGGATCCTTCTAGGTACGAGGAACATGTAGCTAAGGTCTTCGAGAATATTAGGGAGTATTTAATTCCGCATGTAGAGTTTGAGGAGAAAGAGGTTTTTCCTCTACTAAGGGATAGCCGTATAGTAGACGAGTTGTTGGAGGAGCATAGACAGTACCTTAAGATGCTGGAGAAAGCTAAAGTAGAGGATAGAATGGTGTGGAAAATAGGGGTATTGGAGGAGTTAGCTGAGAAACTACATGAACATGTGAGGAAGGAGAATGAGGAATTATTACCACTACTCGTAGCCGCCGTCAGTAGCTGTTAATGGGCTTTAGCTGAAAACTAGGGGACTGTGGGTTACTAGAGTCTCTTAGACCGACTTAACGTCGAATTCAGCCCGTATACCATTATCTGTCTTCTCGGGGAGTTTTCCAGCTAACCTAACCTTGCTATACTTCCTCCTCAGCACTAGCAGAG
>JALURH010000037.1 GCA_027017025.1 Thermofilaceae archaeon | reverse complement strand
TAGAAGATTTTTTATCCCTTCCCCTTGATTTTTAAGCTTACGCCAAACGAAACTGTTAAATATTTGGCAGACATTGATAGGCATTGATAGGCGTGGAGCGGGGACGTGTGGATGAGCCGTAGCCTTGGGATGTGTGGGTTTCCCTAGAGCCTAAGCACCCTCCAACCGTGTGGTGATCAAGAAGATGATCCCTCGGTGGAAGATGCAAATGAGGGCTCTGGGTGGGGTTACCACGAAAGGGGACGAGGACAATGATATGCTCCCGATGAACCCAAGAGGCGAGCTGAGCCCGATGAACCCCAAGCGGCTGGTAGACCAGAGTCTATTAACGACTATGAAAGTCTATCAGCCGTGAACCCCTTCATCTCAACCCTAACCGTATGAACCATAAACTACAATTAACTACGGAAAACCTATTTAATGCTCCCAACAACACAGTTTTGTAGATGCAAAACAGCAACAAAATAAAATAAGCTAACTAGTTGGTGTGTGAAGATAGGTAGGGCTAGGATAAATCTATCCTATGTTAGGAGAGCTGTAGCGTTTTTCTCTGAGAGCTTGTTTTAGGGTATCTAGTATTATTTCCCTCGCTATAGCGCATCTCTCTCCCCCCTCTAGTGTTAGGCAGTGGTACTGAATTGTTTCTTTGCTCCTGAGGCGGAGTACAAGTTTCTTCTCTCTTACTTTGAGGGACATAATATCGATGTAAGGGATTGTTTTTGAGGGCTTAACGCTCCATAAACCTAGTTTTCTCCTTATATGTTCTATCCGCTGTAGTGCCTCCTCCAGGCTGACTTCTGTGCTTGGGTCTACAGCCCCCTCCACTATTCTCCCCTCTTCCTCCATCTTTTTAATGATCTTTTTATGGAAGAAGTAGTTGATTGGGCCCCAGAGCAGGTAAGAGAGAATATCGTCTCCCACTAGGGTTGGGTCGGCTAGGGAGTGGGGCGTAGTGGGTAAAGCAATGTCGTAGTGGCTTGTTTTGAGCTCGATGATCCTCCTATCTGTGAATATGAGGAAGCATCTTACGTAGAGCCCTCTAAATATTCTCTCCATGAGTGAGTCGACTTTCCTCCAGCAATCGAGGATTAACCTTGTTTTCTCCAGAGCTGGACTACCATGGTGGTACATAGCTATTTTAACCTGGTAGATCTTCTTTTAAAACATTTATGACACAAGCATATTGTTTAAGGGCACGGGTATTGTAGAGATATGCTAGGTAGCTATAATGAGGCTAGTATCTGGGGCCAGTATTTGTCGAATGTTTTCTCCATGTCTTCTAGCGATATCTGTATCACTGTGGGGTCGGTTTCTTCCCACGTAAAGCCTTTCCTAGAATATAGTATGTATATATCTTTCCTCCCCCCTTTCCTCCAGGGAAAGTACTGGGATTTCCCTATTAACTTATTTAACACGTCTCTACTAACAGGTTTATTTACCCACTTACACTCCACGTAGTAGGCGGTTGAAGTTCTCTCATCTACTGCTATCCAGTCTACCTCAATATCTTTATGCCACCATCTACCAATCTGGGTGAAACTTACCCTACCTTCCCTATTTAGTAGGTGCAGATGCTCCCTACATATCTCCTCGAAGACCCGGGCTATATGTGGTTCCAACTCTCGGGGAGAACCCAGCACTTTATCTACTTGGCCGGTTTCAAGTAGACTTCTATAGGGATACACGTACCTGAACCAAAACCTAAAGTAGTTAGAAGTTATCTTATACCGTCTGTATCGCCTACCAGTGGTTCCCAGTGCCTGTATAGACTCGACTAGTCGTAGGTTATTTCTAAGGGTCTGCAGGTACCTTGTTAGAGCTGTTCTCTCAATACCAGCGTAGTCAGCTATCTCGGTATAGGTGGTCTTTCCCTGAGAAATAGCTGCTAGGATTGACATATAGGGTGTAGGGTTCCGGGTCTCCTCTGTGAGGAGTCTTTCAGCCTCGCTATATAGGGGTGATGTTGGGTTAAGGATGCTTCTATGGATATTTTCGAATAAGCCAAGTTTTTCCTCAAAAAATCTGTGGTATGCTGGTACCCCGCCTAGGATAGCGTAGTAACCTATTCTATCTTCTTCCCCGGAGTTGGGGTAGAAGGCTCTAGTGGATCTATAGTCGAGTTCGGCGAGCCTTATAACCCTAGTTGCTCTGCCGAAAAGGGGTGCGGCTGGGGATAAACCTATTCTCTCCATGAGACCTATGCTTGAGCCCACTATTATCAGCTTGGTTCTAGCCCTGCTTAACTCAAGATCCCAGAGTTTCTGGAGAGCTGTAACTATACTCGGGTTTATTTCATATAGGCGCTGGAACTCATCAAGCACCACAGCATCAATATGTGGGAAAAGCTTGAATAATGACTCAAAATCTTCGGCTATAACCCCACTAGGTAGTTTAAGGGTTTTTGCCAAGATTTTCGAGAAGCTTCTGAGGAGAACAGTGGGGTTAGCGTAGTCCACATATAGGTAAGCTGCGTTTAGTTTTCTTGTTGCATAGAGAACTAGGGTGGTTTTACCTATTCTCCTCCTACCATATATAAGTATAAGTTCTGCTTTATTGCTCCCCAAGGCATCCCTTAGTGTACTAAGTTCTTTCTCCCTATTTATAAACATGAATTTATTCATCATAACTATAATAATGATAACTATATTCATTATTTATTACTTCCTGTGCATACATCATTAATCCGTTGGAGGCCTATCAGACCATACACGGGCAACCACTAGCTCGACTCTTATAGGTGTGGATACTCTAGTAGCGAGATGAACCCCCCAGCTACGCTGTACGAGGATAATTCGGAGGATGGAGTTAAGGAGAGATAGATTTAGACAGATGAGTAGCACATCAACTGTAGCCTTAGCCTCTATAACCTTAGCAGCAGAAAAGCTGTTTAATGTATGTGTAAGAATTAAGGAACTAGATTAATAGGATTACTTTAAGATTTTCTCGTATTGCTTTATGATTTCATCCACGTCTTTCTCAATAACTAGTTTCACGGGTTTTGGTGTATAGATCCATTCTTCTAGGAAAATCTTTATCTTGTTTCCACAGGTCTCTATGAATATGTTTTTGAAGTTTTCTAGTGTAGCTGGTTGCTCGTAGTGTTCTTTAAGGAATCTACGTATAGCTTTATAGAAGCATTGATCGCCCACCAATTTGTGCAGAACGTATAATAGTAGTGTCCCAATAAGATATGATGCATCTGTTAAATAGTGTTTACCGTAATCTACTAGAGGGATGTCTAGTAGCTTAGGTGTTTTCTCAGCTAGGCTTTTTAATTTTTCAGGAAACATCTCTAACCTTCCCTTAAACCAGTTATCACCTATGAACTTCTTTTCGGCTAATAATTGAAAATAGCTAGCAAATCCCTCATCTAGGAAACGTGATGGAACTCGTTCACCTGACTTAGCATTCCATAAATGAGCTAGCTCATGGTAAATACCACGGCGATATGGATCAGTAAAGCTCTTCCTATCTAGTAACATGCCTGTATAATCCGCCTGGGAGCCCCATGTTTCCGGTAACTCTATGATCGTGTATCCATTCCACCTAGCTGGCTCCCCAAATAATTTCCTATAATACTCTAAGCAATTCTTTAATGCATCCAGCATCTCGGTAGCATAGCCTTTATCCTCTGGTAGATAGAAGACCTTTAGATCGTTTTCTTCCTCCTCCAACGCCTCAAATCTGGCTATAGCAATATCTATTCTCCAACTAGGAACCTTGCTCACATATACGTAGATTTCGCGCTCATCACTAACTCTATGATCAACTAATTCGCTAACGTTAGCTACTACATAGCCTCGAGGAACATCAACCTCAATCCTATACTTAAATCTCTGATTAGTAACCGATGATACTAGGTCATGAAACCTTAGATCACCAAGTAATAATATAGGGTAGGAGAAAGCATCTGTTCTTATGAGAGTATACCCACCTATACAATCCTTAACATATGGAAAAACATAGCTATAATCTCTAATACCACCCTCATAGTCTACAGTTAGTTCGATCACCCCATCCTTCCCCAAGGGTTTATCCCATATAATCTCTGTAACATTAACAACAAGGTCTCTTAGATCACCTAAACTCCTCCTATACCACCTCCATTCACGGATATTATCACCCTTAACGTCAAGTGGCTTAAGTCCATGGTTAAGTACAAACCTTAACTCATCAATAGATTTCCCGCCATGGCTAACTATAGTAATCCTAGATGAACCATTTAGCCACTTACCTCTTATATCCAGTTTTAACCTTAAATCATATCCTGAAACCATATAATTGAATTCACTATTGTTGAAGGACACAAAACCACCCTTGCTTGGCTCCTCCTAGAGACCCACTATATAGGTGAGAATACATGTTAAAAATGCATCTATGTCGAGAAAGCTGTATCTGTAACACGCCTAGGGAAGTTTCTACTTCACTAGTCCAGAAAACATTGAAGGTTTTTAGTCTCCAGAAGCCTTATATAAAGTGGGGTCCTCTCTTACTTAATGAAGGGAGAAAAGGATTCTATTCAATACCATATTAAATGCAGGAAAGGTGATGTTGGGCGATATGTTTTTCTGCCTGGGGATCCGGGGCGTGTAAAGCTTATAGCAAGCTTCTTCGATAAGAGTTGGAGGGTTGCGGAGAATAGGGAGTATGTAACCTATAGTGGGTATGTTGATGATATTTTTGTCTCAGTAACTTCTACTGGTATTGGCTGCCCCTCCGCTACTATCGCTGTTGAGGAATTAGCAAATATTGGAGCTGAAGTGTTTATTAGGGTTGGTACATGTGGGGGTATAGATCCCTCCATCCACGCTGGAGATATTATCGTAGCTCAAGCAGCTGTTCGCGGTGATGGTGCTACTAGAGAATATATACCCATCGAGTATCCAGCTGTAGGTGACCATGAGGTAATTGATGCCTTAGTTAGGGGTGCTAGGAAAGTTGGTGTCGATCCGAAGGTCGGTATAGTTTGGACCCACGACGCCTACTACCGTGGCACGTGGGTCGGCTATATGCCTGAGTATGCTAGAAACGTGTATGATCCTTGGCTTAGGGGAGGGGTACTAGCTGTTGAGAACGAGGTCTCCGGCATCTATGTTGTTGCTAGGGTTAGGAGGAAGAGAGCTGGAGCAATAGTCCTGTGTATGGGGAATAATCTTGTACCTGAGCTCGAGGAAATTAGTGAGGAAGAAGCTCGTAGCAGGATGGAGGAAATGATTCTCTCAGCCATTGAGGCTGTTAAAATCCTTGAAAGAGAAACCTAATAGCTCTTGAGGTGGTTTAGTTGTCCTATATTTTGAAGGATATTGATGTAATAGTTCCAATGGATGGGAGGAGGGTCTTTGAGGACAAGTCTATTGTTATAGAGGAAAGTAGGATAGCTGATATAGGTGGTTTCGAGGAGCTGAAGCGGAGATGGGGCTCACTAGATGTAATTGACTGTAGAGGTAAGGTTGCTTTACCCGGCCTTATAGACCTGCATGGGCACTCTATCCAAGCTTTCTTTAGGGGGAGTTTTGATGAACAACCACTTTCTTCGTGGCTAGCTGAGACTGGTAGAGTTTACGAGTCTATGGATGATGAGATGAAGAGGATGGGTGCTTGCCTAACCTTTCTAGAGAAGATTAGGTTTGGCGTAACAACTAGCTTAGATATGGAGAGGGATGTAAGTATAGTTGTTGAAGAAGCTGGTAAACTAGGGCTGAGGCTTATTGAGGCTAGTGTGATGTTTGATACAGAGGAAGTCCTCTACTCTGGTCTTAGCAAGGTTTCCTCGATTGAGGAGGAAATTAGGCGTGTTAAGTCGCTAGTTAAGAAATTTAGGGGCGCTTATAATGGCCGCGTGGAAGTAATTTTTGGCCCTGTAGGTTTTCCCGCAAGTTCACCTGAGCTTTTAAGGGAGGCTGTAGCT